>CAYNKF010000055.1:0-10042 GCA_964397705.1 uncultured Balneolaceae bacterium
CTTCCTCTTTAAGCTGCTCGATCCAGGTATTCATAAAGGCTTGGTTTTTCTGTTGTCGTAGTTGTTGGCGAATACGTTGCCGCACATCAGATGTGAGGTTATCGAGATCTGCCTCATAAAGTTCATCCAAACGAACTACAAAAGCCGCTGATGTCCCTTCGATTGGAGAAGACTGCTCGCCCTCATTCAATCCAAAAATGGCACCGACAACTTTCGGTTCTCGTCCTGCACCTTCGATTGTGGCGGCATTTTTGGTCAGAGATTCAACAGTCATTACAGCTTTACCTGCTGCCTCTGCAATACTTTGTAGATCGTTATTTTGACCGATAAGCTCTTCTACATTATCGACAACCTGTTGTTTACGCTTATTATTAGTTACTACCGTTTCTATTTGGCCTTTAACTTCTTCAAAGGGTTCCGTTCCGGCCTCTGTAATTTCGCTAACCTTGATAACCACGAACTGCTCATTAAGCTCTATGGGATCAGATATTTGCCCTTCATATGCCGTTTCCAAAAAGCGCATAATCTGCTGACTCTGCCCAATCCCAGAAACAAAGTTATTACCTTTAGTTGCAAATCCTTCTTTGATTTCGAGATTTCGTCGCTCGGCTTCTCCGTCAAAGCCATCTTCTTGGGCATAAAAGCTAAAGTCATCGGCTGTCTCGGCACGTGCGTCAATAGTTGCAATAGGATCGGCCGTAATATCACGACTAAAGACCGTAAACGTTACGTCATTGGAAGTTTCTTCCAGCTTCTTAAGTAAGAATAGTCGTCCATCATCCTGAATTACATCCGTAACTTCACCAACTGATACATCTATCACTGGTTTATAGAGTTCACGAATCTCATCTTTATCCGTCGTTTCAACACTATATTCCGTATCGGACTGATAACGGTTGAAAAAGAGCGAATCATTTTCTGCTGTTGCAAAGTCTGACTGCAGGCGATTCATCTCCTCAAATGTACGAGTAGTATCCTGCTTGGTCGGCCTTTTATCAAAACTCACATAATTTATTCGATACGATTCTTTGCGCTTGTATTGGTCTTGGTTGTTGTTGTAATATTTACGCAACGCATCTTCTGATACTGAAACTTCACTATCACTTACATCAGCATAAGGGAATCGCACAAAAGAGACATCTGCACGTGTATTATTACGAATGTAATACTGTTCAATTTCATAATTACTCACATCCATAGACGACTGCAGGTAATTGTTCATTTTTTGCTGCTGTCGTTTTTGACGCATCTGCTGCTCGATAGAAATGAGCAGCTGGGTATTTTCAGGAGCCTCGGCCCAGGATTGCAGTGCTACCCTGTCGATGGTTCCGTCTTCGTTGGAAAAATTCTGTCTGATAAGCGGATCGGGATTAGGTCCCGTAATCATATCCACTACTTCCTGATCAGTTACATGAATGCCGAGATCATCCATTTTATCTTGCAGTAACCTGCTATTCACCAAATCATTCCACGCCTGTTGTTCGTACTGTGCACGAACTTCCGGATTCATAGAATTGCCTGTTCGTTGTGAGTACTGCTGTGTATAATACTGCAGACGGTTATTATATTCTTCCAGCGAGATTGCTTCACCATTTACCGATCCAAGTGTCCGTGGCCCTTGCTGAATAACATCAAACATGTTTGTATCGGCCAACATCCATAACACTCCGAATGAGAAAATAAGTATCCAGAGAATAGCTCCGGTACTTTTTCTCATTTTATCCATTACACCCATAAAATCCTCTTATCTACGTCTTAATTGGTTCAAAAATGAAATTTTCATACTGTTCACAAGCTTCCAAATATACAAGAAGGCAGTACTAAGAGCAATCTGACTGACCCAGAAATTATTAACGAATTGTTTGGCTAAACATTGTTGCCTAGACACTATGCGGGATCATATCAAAATACCTCAATAAGCCGCATGTGCTTAAGATATTTCCTGGGATTTTCATTGATATTTTTAATCAAGGAATCCATCTCCCGAGTCATACTTTCTAAGTTGTCATAGAGCGCCGGATCATTAACCATCTTACCAAGACTTCCTTCTCCATTATTAATTTTGGTGAGTATTTCTTGAAGCTCTCCATTTGTTTTATTCAAATCCTGGCTTAGCGTCTCCAGCTCCCTCAAAGAGTTATTCAAGCCAGTAATCACTGAATCAACTTTAGATTTATTGCGTGAACTCATCGTATCCACATTAGCTAAAAAACGTTCGGCATGTCTAATACTTGACTCTATTTCAGTACGCCGGTTATCAAAAATTGTAGCGATCTCCTCGGAGGTATTGTTAAGGTTCTGAAAGACACTGTCTATTTGTCCTTTAGCCTTATCATCAAGGACTTCATTAAGACGGGCAAGAAAACTATTTAACTTTTCGAATGAATCCGAAACGTCTTCGCTGAGCTCCTGTCCTTCATTTTTAAGAGATTCCATCATGCCCGCACGATATTCTCCTCTCATCGTATCCCCATATTCAAGCATCTCGGAAGAATCACCACGCTCAACAACAATGGCTTTCTCATCTAACAGTCCGGATGATTGCAGATAAGCTACCGAGTTACGAGGGATATCCACCCCTAGCTCGAAGCTAAACGTTACGGCTACACTGTCATCTTCAGTCAGCTCCATCTTTTTTACCGAGCCCACTTTTACCCCATTAATATAGATATAATTGCCTGGAGACAGCCCATCAGTACGCTCGAAGGTAGAGTGGATAACCTGAGACTGCCGAAATACGGGCAGATCACTCATCATCCGGTATCCGATAAAACCCAATACAATGGCTGCTAAAATTGTTAATGCTACTTTTAATTCGTTGCTAATCTTCAAAATAACTCCTGTTAATTTCTTATTTGATACTCGCTTGCAGTAATAAAATCCATCAATTGCTGATCGTCGCTTCTGCGCATCTCCTCGACTGTGCCATACCAGCATAATCCTTTATTTTCAAGGAATACCACTTTCTCGGCAATTTCGAGCACGCTGTGAATATCGTGAGTAACCACAATCGATGTAATATTCAAGTTTTCGGCCATTGAGATTATCAATTTATTAATCTCAGAAGACGTTTGAGGATCTAGTCCCGACGTTGGCTCATCGTATATCAAAAAATCGGGCTCCAAAATAGTTGCCCTGGCCAAGGCCACACGCCTACGCATACCCCCCGACAATTCTGCCGGTGATTTTTCTCCTGTTCCTTCGAGATTTACCAGACTAAGTGCTTTTTCTACTTTATTGGTAATTTCATGATCAGAAAAATCGGTAAAGTAACGCAACGGGAATGCAATATTTTCGAAGGTATTGAGCGAATCAAAAAGCGCCGATCCCTGAAATAAGACACCAAATCGCTGGCGCATTTTTCGCAAAGCTACATATTCCAGCTCAAATACATTCTCACCATCGATAATAACCTCTCCGGAATCAGGATATATCAACGCATTTAAATGCTTGACCAATACCGATTTTCCACAACCGGACCGCCCGATAATGGCGACGGTTTCGCCATCCTCAATATCAAACGAAACATCATCCCAGACAAGGTTAGAGCCAAAACTTTTTTTAAGATTGCGTATCTCTATCATCTTATTGTTAGAAACTTATAAAAATACTGCGGCCAGTACGAAATCGGCTAATAATACATAAATACAACTTAAAACTGTAGCTTGGGTGGTACTATTTCCTACTCCCTCGGCTCCTCCGGATGCATAATAACCTTTAAAGCACGAAACAGAGGTTATTACATAACCAAACACAAAAGCTTTGAGAATACCGAACGTGACATCCCAGGGATAGAAAAATTCTCGTGCGCCTTGTAAAAACTCCGCCGGGGGGATAGCTCCGGACATAGCTCCTGCCACTATACCTCCTAATATTCCCGAAATGCTGGCGAAAATGTATAATATTGGAAACATAATTAATCCGGCAAGTACACGAGGCAACACTAAAAATGAAACGGAGTTAAAACCCATTGATTCAAGCGCATCAATTTGCTCACTAACGCGCATAGTTCCCAGCTCGGTAGCAATGCGAGCTCCTACCTTTCCGGCTAAAACTAAACTCGTTATTACCGCTGCAAGCTCAATAAGCAGAGACTCAGACGTAATAGCGCCAATAACTGAAATAGGGATAAAGGCAATTTCAAGCTGGTAAGCCGTCTGAATAGTCATTACCGCGCCGGTAAAAACCCCCGTCAACAGTACGATGGGTACTGACTCGTAACCAATTTTTAAAAGCTCATTGACAAGGTTTTTCTTATAGGTATCAACCTCGTATAATGAGCGCAGCGACCTGTATAACAACAGGCTGTATTTTCCTAATTTTTCTAATGCTTCCATAAATCAAGTTGTGCTAAAAGAACGCTGGAAACTATTAAATTTATACGTCGTTGTCATTTCATACGCTTTAATTTTTCAACTATATTACCCTATCGTTAATCAGCTGCAATAACAACTATTATATGTTCCGTTTTTACAACGATATCATTGATAATATTATAATATTCAGAATTGCTGTAGCTGTTAGTATTTTGGTTTTTGTATTTATTGTTGGCTCGCTTGGTTACCACCTCATAGAAGGTATGCAATTCTTCGATGGATTTTATATGACTTTCATTACCATCACCACCATCGGATTTGCAGAACTGACAAACCTTTCGCAAGGTGGACGTATTTTAACGATGGTTATTTTTGTGATGGGGATAGGGGTCATCTCATATATCGCATCACAAACGACACAGCTAATATTTGAAAGTGAAATTTTTAGATTACGTGCTATGAAAAAGCAACTGGAAAAGATGGAAAGGCATTACATTATTGCCGGTTATGGGCGTATTGGGCATCGTATAGCTGAAGTACTTCAAGATGCTAATATATCCATTGTAGTAATTGACAATAGAGAAAGTAGTATTGAACGAATCAAAGATGATAAACTATTATACGTTGATGGAGATGCACAGGATGAAGAAGTGCTGAAAGAAGCCGGCATTGAACGAGCAAAAGGATTGGTTTGTACTCTCTCACGAGACCAGGATAATGTATTTACAACACTCATAGCACGAGAATTAAATCCAGATCTCTTTATTCTTGTGCGAACAAATCATCATCAGAACACTAAAAAAATTAAGCGAGCCGGGGCCGATAAAGTTATTTCTCCCTATGAAATTGGGGCTGACCGAATGGCAAATGTTATTTTGCGTCCTAATGTTGATCAATTCATGGACCAAATACTGGGCGGTACTACGCAAGATCATGTGTTTGATGAAGTTAAGATTTACGAAGGTTCTGATCTTGCCGACAAAACTTTGGCAGAAGCACAAATACGTCAAAAATATTTTGTGGTTATAATTGCAATTATTCCTGACGACAAACAAAATATCCGCTTTAATCCCGGTAGCGACGATAAAATTGCTGTTGGCGACTCACTCATTGTTCTCGGGGATATCGATCGCATTAAGCACCTTCGAGAAGAAGGATGCGAAGACTTCCGAACTCTTGAGGAAAGAGTTTCTAACTACGATTTCATTGAAAATATGAATCCATCTAAAAGCAATACAAAATCTGCATGATACGATATTTAACAGCCGGCGAATCGCATGGCCCACAACTCACAGGCATTGTCGAAGGCGTACCTGCCGGTCTCCCGATCACCGAAGATGAAATTGCCCTACATCTGGCGCGTCGTCAAAAAGGGTACGGTCGCGGGGGACGCATGGCATTCGAAAAAGATCGTGCTGAAATTTCTTCAGGCGTTCGATTTGGCAAAACAACCGGGGCTCCCATTGCTATGCAGATGCCTAATCGTGCTCACGAGAAAGATGACTCTAACTGGCCTAAAGTGTTAGCGAAGGAAGGTAAAGGCGATGATGTGGAAAAAATTACCGTCCCACGTCCCGGCCATGCAGATTTAATAGGTACACAAAAGTATCGTTATGACGATATACGCCCCGCCATTGAACGCTCCAGCGCCCGTGAAACCGCCATGCGTGTAGCTTGCAGCTCAATAGCCCGGAAATTCCTGAAATATTTTGGTATCGAGATCGGTGGACATGTTACTCGCATCGGCAGTGTAGGTTATGAAAACTCTTGGGAGGATGTGCGTAATATTGTTGATCCGATTGCCGAACAAGGAGCAGAAAAGATTTTTGAAAAATCCGACGAATCACCGGTCCGCTGTCTTGATGAAGAGCTTACCCAAGAGATGCGAGACCTGATTATCAAGCGGCGCAAAGAAGGCAGTTCGCTCGGCGGACATTGGGAAGTAATCGTTACCGGCCTGCCTGCCGGACTTGGCAGTTTTGTCCATTGGGATCATAAATTAGAAGGCCAACTGGCCCAAGCCATTATGGGCACCCAAGCCATGAAAGGTATCGAAATCGGGCAAGGATTTGAATCGGGGCGCCGCCACGGACAGATAGTGCACGATGAAATCACATATGAAGATAACACCTACAAGCGCAAAAGTAACCGCATGGGTGGGCTCGAAGGTGGTGTTACCACCGGTATGCCCTTAATTATTAGAGGCGTTATGAAACCCATCCCCACCATGCTTACGCCTATTGATACCGTGGATATCGAGACCAAAGAAAAGAAAGACACCCGATACGAGCGATCAGATGTGTGTGCCCTACCGCGGGCTATTGTGGTCATGGAAAGTGTGATTGCGCCCGTACTGGCAAATGCATTTTTGAAGAAATTCGGCGGCGATTCGATCGAGGAAATTAAAGAACGATATCAAAATCATAATCAATAGACCTAACAAATAAATGCAACTTACTTTTAGTATTTTCTGTATCTAATAACCGGAACATAAAATACCCTTCACAACTTTAACGTTACCATTACACGTTATGAGTTCAGATCAAAAATCCAAGATCAAACAACTGGCCAGGCAAATTAAGCATAATCCTGGAGATTCGTTTTCGAAGTTTGCTCTGGCTTTGGAGTTCCGCAAAGAAGGAGAGTTTAAGAAGGCGCGAATCTTATTTGAGGATATTTTGTCCAGTGATCCCGACTATGTTGGGGTTTATTACCACTTGGGCAAATTATATGAAGCACTGGATCGGCTGGACGATGCCCAAAGCTTGTATCAGAAAGGGATAACCATTGCCAATGAACAAGATGAAAAACGAACTGAGAAGGAATTAGGAGAAGCCCTTGAACAACTTGAAACAGAAATGGAAGAACGCTCGAGCTGATAAGAATGATGAAATTTTATAAAACAGTATTACTTCTTTTTGTTGTATTACTTGGAACTACAACACTCACTCGCGCTCAAAGTCAAACGCATATTGTGAAGCAGGGCGAAACGCTGTTTAGCATTGCCAAACAATATGATATCGAAGTAGAGCAAATCAGGGAATGGAATAACCTACGTGGAAACGAACTATCGGTTGGCCAAACGTTGCTTGTTAGCGCCCCTTCATCTGATTCTGCTATCACACACACCGTCCAACGTCAAGAAACTCTTTTTTCGATTTCTAAACAGTACAATGTGAGTATTGCCGAAATTAAAAGCTGGAATAATTTATCTTCTAATAACCTTCAGGTGGGACAAGAATTGACCATCTATCCTTCCGAGGCCAACAATCAAGAACAACAGTCTCTGGTAGTAGAAAGAGAAACCCAGCGCAACAGTTATTATATGGTTAAAAGTGGCGATTCACTGTACAAGATTGCCCAAGATCATGATATGACTGTTAACGAGCTAAAATCCCTAAACAATCTCACATCCAATACGATAAGAGTTGGGCAACAACTTACGGTACGAAGCAAACCTGCTCCCCCGCCATCTGTTGCCGACGAGGGTATTAAATCTTCGCCCCAAGGTAAGTTTATGGTTCATACGATTTCCGGAGATAAAAAATCAATGCAAGATCTGCTTAATAAATTCCGCATGGATGAACAGGAGTTTAGGGCATTAAATCCTTCAATAGATAGAAACCGGTTCCAAGCCGGAAGTGAAGTTACTGTACTGGCACCTCCTTCCAGAACCTATAAGAATCCCTATTTAATGAATTCCAGCCCGCAGGATTTGGGGTCAACCCCGGTATCTCAATACGGTCAAAATGAGCGTGGTAACCCCACTACAAATGGAGAGTTATACAATCCTAATGACTTAACAGCAGCTCATTCTAATATCTCGCTCGGTTCGGTTATCTACATCGAAAACAATGATAGTAACCGCGGCGCATATGTGCGTATCAATGACCGGCATTCGGGCAATGGTCTCAAGCTCTCCTCCGCAGCCTGGCAAACACTAAACTTTAGCAGTAATCTACCCACTGTGACTATTTATCAAGATCAATGAGCAATATTCGACAGTCAACCAAACATTACTTTTCGACCACACATACGCTTCTATACAGCTATTTAATTAGCCTCCCGCTGTTATTGTTGTATGAAGTGCTCATCTTTTTGGCACAACCTGATTCAGAGCAGGTAGTCCGCATCTCTGTTGATGTTTGGATTAAAACGCTGTTTTCATATTTCGGAAAAGATGTGCTTTCAATCACTCTCATTTTAGTTGCTCTCGTTGGAATGGTGGTCCTCTTTCGCGAACGAAAAAAATTATCTTCACTTAAGATGAGCTACTTTTTCACTATGCTCATCGAAGCCTCATTTTATGCTTTCTTCCTGGCACTTTTAATAAATACCACGGTTAGTGGTTTGTTGCAGATCGTTCAATCATCACCCATTGAAAGTTTAACCACACTTCAGCAATTGGCTTTGTCTTTGGGGGCCGGTATATACGAGGAACTGTTCTTTCGAGTCATATTAGTTTCAGCCCTGCTTTTAATATTTAAAAAAGTTTTTGCCAAAAAATCCGTAGCGTTTGGATCCGCTATTTTACTAGCAGCTATTATTTTTAGTTTGGTTCATTATGTGGGGGCTTTTGGGGATCCCTTTACATTAAGTTCATTTTTATTTCGTTTCTTATTTGGTTTAGCACTTAATGCTATTTATCTGTGGCGGGGATTTGGCATGGCCGCTTGGACGCACGCCATTTATGATCTTATGATTATTGCTTATTAATGACTTAATTTCGTAAGAATTAGTAAAATGAAGACATCACTTTTATATTAGTGACTACTATTCATCAGAATATTTATACTAACTATAAGGTACATCAGTTAAAACAATTTACGATTTAAAACCATAATTGATATTATAAGTTTTGTTATATTTCAATTTAAGAGAAAGCGCTATTAAGTTGAGTATATTACTCTTAGGTATTACTGACTCTATACATCAATTGAACATTATTGACTTAACAACCAACAGTTAAGCTACCGGGATGGCCGAACTAACTAAAGATGAAATCCAAAAACAGGAAGATTTCGAGGAAGAAATTGTTCCTCATTTGGATGCTATGTATAATTTTGCCCTTCGCCTTACTTCTGACCCAAGTGATGCCGAAGATCTTGTACAAGACACTATTGTGAAAGCATTTCGTTTTTTCAGCAGCTATGAAAAGGGCACGAATGCCAAAGCTTGGTTGTTCCGTATCCTCAAAAACTCTTATATCAATAATTATAGAAAACAGTCTAAGCAACCTAATCAGGTTGACTACGATGAGGTTTCGGAGTTTTATGAAACTATTCGAGCTGATCGAACAGATACTTCTGATCTTGAGGACAAGATGTTTCGTGAGCTTGTCGATGATGATATTTCTCAGGCCCTTGAGGAATTGCCCGAAGATTTTCGCACCGTTGTACTGCTATGCGATGTAGAGGGCTTTACGTATGAAGAAATTGCCAATATGCTGGATGTTCCTATCGGTACTATCCGATCACGACTACATCGTGGTAGAAACTTATTAAAGGCCCAACTTAAAGAATATGCTGAGAAAAGGGGCTATAAAGAGGACTAATCAACCCCTCTAGCAGCTTGCTATGCTTTTGTCGCTTTGTCTTCGCCTTCAACGGATTCCGACTTTTCAATAACAGCCTTAAGTATAATACGCATCGTTGTACCTTCACCCAGCTCCGATTTGTGGACGAATAGTTTACCTTTGTGATATTCTTCGATAATTCGTTTTGTCA
>CAYNKF010000056.1:0-10030 GCA_964397705.1 uncultured Balneolaceae bacterium
TTTTTTAACAGCTACGCCCGCCGTATTCTGGTCCACCGAGGTAGGCAGTACTCCATTTTCTCCAGTGATCTTTGTGATTCGAATGCCAGGCTTGTCTGACCTACGAGCTACAATTTCATCACCGGGTTGCTCGAGCGCAAAACCCATTACATCGAAGCCACAGCTCACGTTAGCCACCGATGCAGGGGCGAAAACTCTTACTTCTTGCAGTTTTGATTCTGACATTTTACCACTCTTCTCTAAAAGATGGGGCATTACTAATTCTCAGTATATCTGCGATTATACCACTGGCCGTCACATCTGCACCGGCTCCGGGACCTTTTACCACAATAGGACTGTCCTGGTAGTGCTGTGTTTTGAAAGCAACGATATTATCACTGCCATCCAACCCATAAAATGGATGCTCCCGGTCAATCTGCTCTAGCTGAACAGTTGCCTTTTCATCTTCATAACGAGCAATATAGCAAAGCTTCTTGTTGTTTGATTCTGCATCCTGGTAAAGCTCTGCAAATTCATCATCGTACTCTTTAAGAATATCAAAAAACTCCTCAACCTTATCTACATCTCGAGCTTCTTCTGGTACGAGGTTTTCAATTTCGATATTATCAAACTCGAGCTTAAGCCCCGCTTCGCGAGTCAGAATCAACAATTTTCGCCCAACATCCTGTCCATTTAAATCTTCGCGCGGATCCGGTTCTGTAAACCCTTTATCGCGGGCCGTTTGCACGACCTCGCTAAACGGTGTTTTGCCATCGAATGTATTAAAAATATAACTCAGCGTGCCAGACAACACCCCTTCGATGCGAATAACTTCATCACCGGTGAGTACTTGCTCTTTTAGGGTAGCAACTACCGGCAAACCAGCTCCTACATTCGTTTCATATAGGTAAGCAACATTGTTTCTAAAGGCCAAACGCTGTAACTCTTCGTACTTTGCAAGTGAACTAGAATTGGCCTTCTTGTTGGCCGTCACAATCGAGATACTTGATTGCAGAACATCATCGTAAGAAGCCGCAATTTCATCACTGGCCGTACAATCAATAAAAATACTATTGGAGAGATTCAGACCAGCCATCTGCTCAATAAAATGATCAATATCGGCTTCATCTCCTTCGCTGAGTAAACGACTTTTCCAGTCGTCAATGGAAATTCCATTTGAATCAATCAAGAATTTCTTACTATTTGATATACCAGTCAGTTTAAGCTCAAGATGATATTCATCCAGTAGTTTTTGCGTCTGGTTCTGAATAAGTTCTAGGAGTTTCCCTCCAATCAATCCTACACCAATCAAGAAGAGGTTCACAGTTTTTACATTGGCCAAAAAGAAGGCATCATGCAGAGTATTGAGTGTCTTTGTCTCATTCTTACGATCTACAACAATTGAGATATTTCGCTCCGATGACCCCTGGGCCGTAGCCACCACATTAATCCCGTTCTTGCCAAGTGCCTGAAACACTCGTCCTGATATTCCGGGTTTTTGGCGCATATCATCACTGACAACTGCCACAATGGAAAGCTCATTTTCCACCTTGACTTCATCAATCGAATTATCTCGGAGTTCGTATTTGAATTCTTCTTCAATCGCATCTTGAGCTGCTTTAGCCTGTCCCGGCAAAACCGCTAAACAAATCGTGTGCTCAGACGATGCCTGAGTGATCATGATAATATTAATACCCGCATCGGCCAGTGCTCCAAACAACCGAGCTGAGATCCCAGTAACACCAATCATACCACTTCCGCGCACAGTCAACAGCGTAATATTGTCAATAGAGGAAATCCCTTTTATGACTGAAGGGCCCGGCAGCGTTTCGTCACTGATTCTTGTACCTTCCTCATCCGGTTTAAAAGTGTTTTTTATGAGGATGGGAATTGAAGATTTCATCGCCGGCTGTAAGCTCGGTGGATATACTACCTTGGCTCCGAAATGAGAAAGCTCCATTGCCTCCTCATACGAAAGGTGCGGTATCACAAAATAACGTTTCACTTTGCTGGGATCAGCGGTCATAATGCCTTCGATATCAGTCCAAAGTTCGACCGCCTCGGCATCCAAAGCAGCACTAATCAGGGAAGCTGTATAATCTGAACCACCGCGTCCCAATGTGGTAGATTCACCAGAATTTGTAGAAGCCACAAAACCGGTAGCAACTTGTATTACCTTGGGATCTGCAGTCTCAAAATGAGACCGGATATTGCTATACGTCTCGTCAAAATGTACCCGTGCCGACCCAAAATCCTGATTGGTCTTAATAACTTCGCGCATGTCAAGATAATGCGCCGGAATACCTGAATCACTCAAGTATTCACTGATGATGAAGGCTGAAAATCGTTCTCCGAATCCCAGTACAAAATCGCGCGTACGATCAGTCATCTCTCGCGTTAGTGATACACCGTGCAGCACATCATCCAGCTGGTTAAACATCATTTTGAACTGAGCCAGCGTATGACTCTGATTTTGGATACTGGTCAGTTCCTTAATCGTTGCATTGTGTCTTTTTTCCAGCTTATCTAGAATATCCCGATACTTTTCATTCCCTACAGAAGCCTTCGCTATAGCTTCTTCCAACGAATCAGTTACCCCATTAAAAGCAGAGACTACCACGGATACGTGATAGTCCTTCTGCTTTTGTCGAATAATATTTGCAACTTTTCGTATTGCATCAGGACTGCCAACCGATGAGCCCCCGAACTTTAAAATGCGCATAAATTTGTTGATTTCATGTTAGTCATTTGGATGGGGGTACAGTTGCCTCCAATCCAAGCAACCATGTTATCGAAGCGCATCCTCAAGTTCAAGCGAAGCATCACTGTCGGCATCACGGTATTTTACGATAAGTGGACATGCAACATTGAGTCCCTGCCCTTGAGCCCAATCACCGCTCATAGGACGCGTTCCGGGAACTACTACTGCTCGCTCTGGAATATTAGCTCCTTTCCCAAGCACTTCTTCATTAACACAATCGTATACAGGTATTGATTTTGAGAGCGTTACTCCCGGAGCAATGACGGCTCCTTTTTTTACAAGAATTCCCTCTACAATAACCGATCCAGCACCGATGAAACAATCATCTTCAATCACGACTGGAGATAACCCGACGGGTTCAAGTACACCGCCCAATTGTACACCTGCTGACAAATGAACATTTTTTCCAACCTGTGCACAGGAGCCAACCAAGGCATGGCTGTCAATCATCGATCCTTCATCCACATAGCCACCTACATTTACATAAGCCGGAGGCATAATAATGACATTTTCCGCTACATAAGCACCTCGGCGAACGGATGATCCTCCCGGTACCAAGCGTACATTCTCTTTAGCCGAAAATCTGCGAGGTGGCAAATTGTGTTTATCCACAAAGCCATCATAAATACCCGAATATTCGGTATTTTCACCGGCTGAAAACGAAGCCAATATCGCTTCTTTAACTTCTCGGTTTGCTTCCCACCCATCTCCTTTGGGCTCGGCCGCACGCACTTCTCCGGTTTCCAGTTTATCTAAAATTTCTTCCCAGTTATTATCACTCATCAGTTTTCTGAAATAATTTATTTTGAAATTAATTGCTTCTACATTCAAGACACATCATTAATGATGTTCTTTATACCAGCTTTGGATCATATTATCAGCATTTTTCAGGATACTGATATCTTCCACATCTTCTTCGGTAAGCGGTGGATGTAAGGTGGAATTTTCTATCCATCCTTTGTCCTCTAGTAACACTTTAGCCGGAACGGGATTAGGCCCACTAAACAGAGCGTCGGTACATTCCTGCCAAAGCGGAAGTAGTTCCGGACCGCGGCCATCCAAACACCAATCCACATATTCGTGCGTCGCTTTAGGCCAAACATTTGAAGCCACTGAAACAAGTCCATCGCATCCGGCCATTGCAAAAAACGGAAGCAGTCCGTCATCACCGCTGTAAAACTTAATACCTTTGGCCGTTTTACGGTAATTTTGAAAATCTTCTATGCTCCCGCTCGCTTCTTTAACAGCTATAAAATTGGAATGATCAGCCAACTCTTTCAGCACTAGCGGACTCAATTTGCTACCGGTGCGCGAAGGCACATTATAAAGCATGCACTCCTTGTCCGCTGCATCCAATAACGACTTAAACCACTGCACTTGTCCTTTAGGCCCGGGTTGTGCATAAAGAGGCGTCACCAACAAAAATGAATCCACATCAAACTGATGGCAATACTCAATCCATTCAATCTGATTCCGGAGATTAAATCCTCCTACCCCCACCATGATTGGAATATCTACGTTCAGGCTTGCAGCCGTTTTAACTACCTGCTTTTTATCTTCAAGAGGTAATGCCAAACCTTCGCCCGTACTGCCCAAAACAAGCACACCATTGCCGGCTTCATTCTGCTTGTGGATGAGTGAGGCTAAATTATCAAGATGAATACTCCCATTCTCTTTCATAGGAGTAACCAATGCTGTATAAAGTTTTGTGTCTGAAATACCCATATTTATTGTTGCATTACGTTATCAAAGATAGTTGAAAGATCGTGAAAACCTGGATCTACATCACCGTTAACAAGTTGCTCCGCTGCCCAAATGGCACCTTGAGCAAATATTTTGCGATCGTGAGCCTGGTGTTTTAAATGGATGGATTCCGCATCCGTATTTACCTCTAGTTGGTGGATTCCTTTTATATCTCCTTTGCGCTCTGAGGTAATCTTCGCTTCTTTACCAAGCCATTTTTCCCATGAAATTGCTGTACCGCTGGGTGCGTCCTGTTTATGCTTGTGATGGATCTCATGGATATGAAACTGCGGGTCATCCAGCACAGAAGAACTTTGGCCAATAATATTCAAGCATCGGCGCACAATATTCATCCCCAAACTAAAATTCGAGGCCTGCAGCCATTTAATATTTTTTTGCTTCAGCTGTTGATCCAAATTCTCCGACCAGTTATAACCAGTCGTTCCCCATGCAGCGGGAATTCCTGACTCCATAAGAGGAGCTGTAAGTTCTTCTACTGCACCTCCCGGCACGAACAAAATAGCAGCATCGGCCTCTTTAAGCTTTTGAAAAGTTGGCTTATTTGTAGAATCGAAGGGACCAACAACTTGATCCTCCTTTAATATTTCAACAACCTTGCCACCGGTTTTCCCAGTGCCTATAACGGCAAATTTCATATACTTATCTTTTAATCTTTAGCGCTTAGTGAGTGATAAGTATAACCTTTTCAGTGTCTATTTTCATCCATTTGCGCAATTACCCAAATATAATGTAGATTCAGGCTTAACAATTCAAAAAATACCAAATATGTATACCTTATTTGCAGCTCCTGTTTTTACTAATGACGCAGTCGTATTAGGAATCTTGTTACTGATTCTGGCATTCATATTTGTCACCTCGAACAGCGACAATCCGAAATGGCAAAAATTCTATACCTTCGTACCCTCGCTGCTTCTTTGCTATTTTATTCCATCTATTTTTAACTCACTTGGGCTAATATCGGGAGAAGAATCAAACCTTTACTTTGTCGCATCTCGGTATCTTTTACCCGCAAGTTTAGTGCTCCTCACTCTCAGTATCGACTTTAAGGGAATTATCGGCCTAGGACCCAAAGCGATCATCATGTTTTTAGCGGGAACAGTCGGTATTATGATTGGAGGGCCGCTGGCTCTTATTACCGTAAGCTACTTCGCGCCCGAAATGACAGCAGGAGCCGGGCCCGAAGCCTTATGGCGGGGATTATCTACCATAGCCGGCAGTTGGATTGGCGGTGGTGCTAACCAAACGGCCATGTTCGAAGTTTTCGATCCCAGTGCTGACCTGTTTTCAGCCATGGTAACTGTAGATATTATAGTTGCAAATATTTGGCTAGCTTTTCTGCTGTACGGTGCAGGTATTTCTGAGAAAATTGATGCATGGTTTAAAGCAGATGCTTCACCCATTACGGAACTCAGAAAAAAGATCGAAGATTACCGCGCAAACGTTGCCAAAATCCCCACCCTAGCTGATATTACCACAATCGTCGCTGTGGGCTTTGTAATCACAGCTATCGGTCATCTGGGAGCCGATGCTATTGCTCCCTGGATCGGAGAAAACTTTCCCCAGCTCAGTAATTTGAGTCTGGACTCTGAATTTTTCTGGATTATTGTTATTGCCACAACCGGTGGATTAGCCCTTTCCTTTACTCGTGCTCGAAAGCTCGAAGGGGCAGGTGCTTCTAAATTTGGAAGTTTGTTCCTTTATATCCTGGTAGCTACCATTGGAATGAAAATGAACGTGATGGCAATCTTTGAAAGTCCCGGCTTCTTCCTCATCGGCTTGCTCTGGATTATCATTCACGTAATCATTTTGTTTATCGTGGCCAAGATCATTAATGCGCCATTCTTCTTTATAGCAGTGGGCAGCCAAGCTAATGTTGGTGGAGCTGCTTCAGCACCCATTGTGGCTTCGGCTTTTCACCCGGCCCTGGCCCCCGTTGGGGTACTTCTGGCTGTTCTGGGATATGCGGTAGGAACATACGCAGCTTATATCTGTGCTATTATGATGCAGTTTGTAAGCTGATGGAAAAGAAAAGCAAGAGGTGACTCCTTTGATATGTGGTTTTATATGCCTTCTCACTTCTTGCTTTTTTATTTTGCTACTGATTTAGGGACTATCTATTAGTATATTTAGTACCCTTAAAAAATAGAACTTCCCTATATATTCATGCGCATTCTGAAATTTATTGGCGTCTTTTTAGGCACTCTTATTCTCATCTTCTTTATCGTTTTTGGATTTAACTTGGACGCCTTAAAAACACTTTATAATAACAGTGGCGATCTACAAGAGGGACAGCAATGGGTTTCCAAGGCTACTTCGCTCAAAGGGCTCACTCAATATATTGGATCAAATCCACAGCACACGACTATTGTATCACGTTCAGTGGTTAATCCCGATACGACTATTGCTTACCGGGCAAATAAACCACGAACCATGGGAACGCTCTCAAACTTTTTTCTTATTACCACCTATGCCCGGTTGATAGAAGATGGGCAGATTGATCCCAATGAATTAATTCTACTCGAAAGAACAGACCGGTTTCTGCTCCCTTATATTGATGAGTCCCATCATGATGATGCCAAAACTGCTCTACAAAATAGAGATGTCGTTACTAAGAATGGCAAAGTCCCGCTCAACGAACTTTTGGAGATCGCTATCATTTATAACGACCTGGCAATATCAGATTTTCTGTACTACAAATTAGGTCAACAAGAAATTGAAGAAACATTCGATCTTCTTGAGCTAGAATCTACTGATCCACCCCTGCCCTTTTCGGGATTATATATTACACTACACCCCGATTTGGCCAAGAAGGAGTTTGATGCTCACTTTGAGAAACTTTCAACGTTATCCGATATAGAGTTACGGGCAAAAGTTTTAAATAATGCCGACCGCTTTAGAACGGATGATGAATTCCATAATCGGATAACGAAACTCTTTGAAGAAGAACAAGGACTGGGCATCGGCTTCAAAGAACGACGAAATATACTGAGCCTTTTTCCAAAATCTACAGGACAAGAATTAACAGAACTCATGGTTCAGCTTCAAAAGAACCAGCTTATTTCTGCCTCTGTTTCGGAAAGAGTAAAGGGAATTATGGATTGGCCTTACCAAGAGCAAGGATTAAATAATGATTTTAAATACTACGGTGCCATTTATGACAACAGGCTGGGGCTCCTGAACGGTCTCGACTATGGTGCGTCAGTTTATTCGGAAGAACCATTCGGACAAGCAGTATTTTTTGACTCGCTGCAAGTTGCCTTTTGGTTTCACATGAGCAGCAACCTGATGCATCAGGATTATCAGCAACGCATGATGTGGGATCCCGCATTACGCCAAGCAACACTACAGGAAATCAGCAAATAGTCTTACATTGCGGACAGTCAACCATAAATCAAATAAGGAGCCCTCATGGCAAAATCAGACAAAGTTAATGAAACTGTTCGCGGCGGTATCACGTTGGGTACAGCTCTCGCAGTAACCATCTCATGGTCGGTCAACAAATCAATTTTATGGGCCATTATTCACGGGCTTTTTAGTTGGTTTTATGTGATTTACTACGCATTCTTCTATTAAACGTTTTGTATTTTTAACACAATGAATAAGTACAAATACCTGTATCTTTTTTGGCTCTTACCCGCCGCTTTTCTTTTTCTCACCCTGCATCAGGGACTGGTTTATTACGGCATTACTGATACCTATAAAAATGGTAACAGTTACACCGCTGAAGTTGTTGAATTTGAACTCAAACAAATTGCTGCTCAAACAAATGGGTATATCGTACTGCGATTTACTACCGGCGAAGACCAGGAAATTCAGCGTAAACTTTCGCTGCCGGTCGAGATGGCGGGCGGATTGCAAGATATCCGTGTAGTTCCCATTCGCTACCAGCCCGATGCCATGCAGGAAATTGTGCTTATGCCCACATATGAAACACATAAAAATCTTATCTGGACCAATGCACTCATGGCAGGTGTTGCTTTATTGCTAACATTCTTCATCGGGCTTGCAGCTCATCGTTTCGCAAACAAAAAATTGAACGAACCAGAAGAGGAATTGGTGATAGAAAGAGTAGATTAATTGGTTATGACTCCATTAGATTCCACGAGAGGTACCCTATATCTCATCCCAAACACACTCGGTAAAACCCCCGAAAACAATACTATTCCCGATTATGTGCTAAATGTTATTCGGCAGATGGAGGTACTCATCGTAGAAAATGTACAGACGGCAGCGCGATATCTTCAATGGGTCGGAGATACTATTCCGGAATATGAAATTGAATTTCTACTGCTCAATAAAAAGACACCCATTCACGAAATTGCTTCCTTCCTCGATCCAATAAAGAAAGGGAAGGATGCTGGATTACTTTCTGAGGCCGGGTGTCCCGCAGTAGCAGATCCCGGATCAGAACTCATAAAAATGGCTCATGACCAACAGATCAAAGTGCAACCATTGGTAGGCCCCTCGTCCATTTTGCTGGCACTAATGGGATCGGGTTTTAACGGCCAGCAATTCACCTTCCACGGTTATTTACCTATCGATAAAAATAAGCGTCAGGCGACCATCCAACAGCTCGAAAAACAATCGAGATCATCAGGTGGTACACAAATTTTCATGGAAGCACCTCATCGTAATGACAAAGTGGTCAAAGATGTTGTTCGGTATTGCGAACCCACTACGCGGTTTTGTACGGCTACCAATTTGACGTTACCTGATGAACAAATTGTCTCCAAAAAAATATCGGACTGGCGAAAAAAATCCATCGATTCTATACACAAAGAACCGACCATATTCCTTCTTTATGCTTCTTAGTTATAAATAAGAAAGCCTGCTCTAAAACAGAACAGGCTTAAAAGTAAATATTAACTAAGATATATATTATGCTCCCGCTTCTTCCAACATGTTAACAATACCCTCATAATCATGAGAACTGGCCTGATCTTTCGCTGTCCAACCGCGATCATCCATTACACTAACATCACTGTGGTGTTGTATTAACAATTGCACTATTGCATCATAACCATTACTGGATGCCCAGTACAATGCACTCGTTCCCCTGTTATCACGGGTATTTACTTCTGCACCTTGATCAAGCAGATATTGAACAACATCCAAATGGCCATGCTTGGCTGCTTTCATCAATGCTGTCCGATCATGCTCATCACTGGTATTTACATCAGCACCATTTTCCAAATGCTTTATTACGGTCTCTAAGTCTCCGTTTTCTGCTGCTTCTAGAAAGGCGTTTTCTTCCATATTCAAACCTCCTTATTTAGGATTAAAGGTGGGTCACTTAAAAGCATTGTAAATGTTTGGAAGATCATAGTCAACCTTTCGATAAAATGTTTTTCAAAAAAGAAAGGGGACACATCTCTTCCTCCCTTTTTTTCTTTTCCCATTAATAATAACCTACTCCAATCCAAGCACATCTACGCCTTGACTGAATGTTACATCGACGGGAATAGACTGCTCGGATAATCGATTCAAAGACTGCTTCAGTTGATCACCTACAGTACCATATTCTTC
>CAYNKF010000057.1:0-9992 GCA_964397705.1 uncultured Balneolaceae bacterium
TGATATGGATCGGCGCGCTATTACACCCATCAAGGCCTACGGACAGCTTTTTAGCTTGCGCAGCAATATTCAGATTGCTGTAAAATTCCCAAATGAAGAGATTCTTGAAGAAGGAGAGTATGAGATCGAGGGGGTTATGCGTCGTGTTCGCGGTCTTGATGCAACGGAAGAAAATGATTTTGAGCTGAATAAACCGCAAGCTTTTGAGGCCCAGCTTTCCTCATTCAAAGCCGGACTCTATATGGTGGGAGGAGGACTTACAGCTCTTTCACTAATTATTGGTGGCATTGGTGTCATGAATATCATGTTTGTATCGGTACGTGAGCGTACCAAAGAGATTGGAATTCGCAAGGCCGTAGGAGCTAAAGCTTGGGAAATTTTATATCAGTTTTTAATTGAGGCCGTGATCATGTGTCTTTTAGGTGGATTGATAGGACTCTTGCTCTCTTATCCGCTGAGCATGTTATTAAATCAGATTTTTGTAGCCAGTATTGACATCAGCGTTGTTCTTGCAGCTATCATACTCTGTTCGATTGTTGGCTTGGTCTTTGGATTTATCCCGGCGTATCGGGCCGCAAAATCAGATCCCATAGAATCATTAAGATACGAATAAGATGAATATCAGAGAAGTATTTAAACAGGCATTTGATTCTCTTTGGGCCAATAAGTTACGATCCTCGCTAACCTTATTAGCTCTTATTGTCGGGGTGTTTTCTGTGATTGTTTCTACAACAGCGGTTGCGGTGTTGGACAACTTTTTCCAGAATACCATGAGCATCATGGGAGGCGACGTAATCAACGTCTCGAAGACGCCGTCTGTTCGGATGGGCGGTACTGCCGATAATGTGCGAAACCGCCAGGATATCACTTTTGAAACGGCCGAACGACTGCAGGACATGTTGCAGTTGGCTGAGAATGTTAGTCCGGATGAGACTTTTGATTATACCAAAGTTATGTATGGAGATGAGGAAACCGATCCTACGGTAAGAGTGATCGGGAGTAATCAGCATTATCTTGGGAACAATGCTTATGAACTCAGTGAGGGTCGTAATTTTAGTTCTGAAGATATTCAGTATGGAAGATTACTAGCTATCATCGGTGATGATATTCAACAGGAATTATTTCAAAATGTAAATCCCGTTGGGAAAAGTATACGAATAGCCGGACAGCGATACCGGATAATTGGGACTTTAGATGAAAAGGGGAGTGTTTTTGGTCAATCACAAGACGAGTTTGTGCTTATTCCATATACCGCGGGACTTATGATTTATGGTGGCGATCGCAACATCGATATACAGGTAAAGGCGCCGGCTATGGATTTTATAGAAGCTGCTATGGATGAAATTACCGGAATAATGCGGGTTATTCGTAAAGTGACTCCCGGTTCCGAAAATGATTTTGAAATTGAAACAAACGATTCGCTTGCGGGCACCTTTGATCAGTTTACCTTTATTTTGTACGCCGTCGGCTTTGTAATTGGAGGTATTACGCTGTTTGGAGCCGGTATCGGGGTCATGAATATCATGTTAGTTTCTGTTACCGAACGCACCCGCGAAATTGGGCTTCGTAAAGCAGTGGGAGCAACGAAAAAGGCAATTGTATCGCAGTTTCTTACAGAGACAATCTTCATTTGTCAGCTGGGCGGATTAATAGGAATTGCGCTTGGTATACTTGCCGGCAACGGTATGGCAATTTGGATTGAAACCGAACCGGTTATTCCGATATGGGCAGTGCTTACCGGCTTTTTTGGGATGTTTGTCATAGCGTTATTATTTGGAGTATATCCTGCATATAAAGCGGCCCGCCTGGATCCCATAGAAAGCCTACGCTACGAATAATTTTTATTACAGCATAGTACAATGAAAGATGATCAGCAGCATGTTCTGATAATTGGTTTTGTATGGCCCGAGCCCAATTCTTCGGCAGCGGGCAAACGAATACTTGAATTGATCCATCTGTTCAAAAATCAAGGGTGGAAGGTAACGTTCGCGAGCTCTGCTGCTAAAACAGACCACATGAGCAACTTGCAGGATATGGGGGTCGACCAATTTTCTGTTAAAATGAATAGCTCAACATTCGATGAATTTGTGGGAGAGCTTAATCCTTCTATTGTTCTTTTTGATCGATTTGTAGTAGAGGAGCAGTTTGGATGGCGTGTTGCAGAACAGTGTCCCCATGCACTTCGGATATTGGATACTGAAGATTTGCATTTTCTACGCAGGGAACGAAAAAAAGGCCATGATGAAAATCGATCGTGTACAAAGGAAGATCTATTAACCTCACAAGATGCCAAGAGGGAACTTGCCAGTATCTTTCGATCAGATTTATCCCTGATCATTTCTAAGGCCGAAATGGATCTGCTTCAAGAGGTTTATGAGGTCGATTCCCGCTTACTGCAGTATCTGCCCTTTTTACTTGATCAACTGACGGCGGAAGAAAAGAATACGTTGCCGGATTTTAATGAGCGAAGTGACTTTGTAACTATTGGTAACTTCAGGCATGCCCCAAATATGGATGCAGTGAAGTACCTCAAAAAGAAGATTTGGCCGATGATCAGGAGGGAATTGCCTGATGCCCGGTTGCATGTATACGGAGCCTATGTTACACAGGAAGCAGAGCAGATGCACAATCCCGAAGAGGGATTCTTAGTGCAAGGTAGGGCAGAAGATGCAAAAAAAGTGGTGCAAAATGCGAAGGTACTATTGGCTCCACTTCGATTTGGTGCGGGTCTTAAAGGAAAATTGATAGAAGCTATGCAGTGTGGAACGCCAAGCATTACAACTGCAATAGGGGCAGAAGGTATGGTGAGTGATATAAAAGTTTGGGGAGGAAAGATTGTTGATAATCCTGAAGAGTTTGCCGCTGCAGCACGAAATCTTTATTCTGATGAAACGGTCTGGAATGGTGCGCAGGAAACAGGTTTTTCAATCCTTACTAAAATGTTCATAGAACCGGATTTTGATAAACTCTTAATAGAAAAGATCAACAGGCTACAGAAAAATCTTCAAGAGCATCGCGCACAAAACTTTATCGGTCAAATGTTAATGCACCATACCGCTGAAAGTACAAAGTATATGGGCCGATGGATTGAGGCGAAAAATCAAAATATGTAATATTTAATGTCTACATATTTCCTTATAATTAAGCTGATAGGTCTGAATACTTTAACAAGGTTACGATAGTCATGGATGAAGAAATTTTAGAAAATTTAAATGAGGAACTCGATAATGCACTCGATCGCGGTCGCCAAATGGTGGATGACGAAGAACTGGCGGAGCGGGTTGAGGAGTTAAAATTACGAGCTGAGAATATTATTCGAAAACACCCTGTTAAAAGTGTGGCGGGTGGATTATTGATTGGTTATATCGTTGGTAAATTGTTGAGTTCAGAAGATTAAAATAATGAAATCCGAAAAACACAAAGATCAGTTCGGTAAACGCTTACGATCTATTACCTCTGATTTAAAATTATATCTCGAAAAGCGTATTGAGCTCACGGTCCTCAATATCGGAGAGGCTATATCTGGGATAATGGCGGCTTCGGTGCAGCGTGGTATAGGTATTTTCCTGCTTTTGGGAGGTCTTTGTTTTTTGTTGTTTGCCTTGGCTATTTATCTCGGTGATTTATTGGACAGTCGAAGTTTGGGATACGTCATTGTTTCCCTGCCGTTGTTATTAGTTGGAGGATTATTTATGTATTTGAAGCCAAAAAGTGTTTTTAAGCAGCTACAACATAGATTTGAAGACGAAGTAATAAAATCTATCGAGCAAAATGGTAAGGCCGCTGAAGAGTCTTTGAAAATTGAAAAAGAAGCGCAGTCAAAATCCAAGGAAGCATAGGGTATTATTATGGCACACAAAAAAGTTGATGAATTGGAGAAAAAGAAACAGGAGCTGGAAGAGGAATTAAATAAAATTCAGGGAGAGCTCGACAACTCAATTGACCAGGTTCGTGAAGATGTAAGCAGCAGCTTATCCCCCAAAAATATTATTCGAAAGCATCCTTTACCTATTGTTGGGGCATCTGCATTGATAGGGTTTTTGTTGGGCCATAAAGGAAGATCTTCTTCCTCCTTATCAGAAAAAGGTGGGGATTTTAGCCGAGCACTGTTATCAGAGTTAAAGAGACTTGCTACCCGTAAGGCCATAAACCTTGCTACTGACTATGTTGAAAATATTCTTGAAGAAAAGGCCGAAGAGCATTTGTCAACTGAAAACGGCATACAGGAAGATTGAAAAAGCTTTTTATAGTTTAACGTAAAATAACCTTTCCTCTCCGTAACATTTCGTACTATTCATCGTGTAACCTCTCGAGTTGTAAACCAAAAAAACAAATCAACGACATGCGCAAAGGTATCTGTTTATTATTTAGTGTATTAATATTGAGTGTCTCGGTACAGGCTCAAGATTCCCAGACCCAGGAAATTTCGCTGCAAGAGGCCATTGATATAGCTCTTGAAAACAATTATCAGCTTAAGCAGGCTTCTAACAATTTAGAGCTTGCCGAGAAGGGAATCATCAGTGAATATGCTGATTTTGCTCCTTCAATTTCGGGGAACCTCAGTGGCTCAAGTAGAAAAGGACAACAGCTTGTTCGACAGGGAGATACACAAATATTCGAAGATAATGTAACAAATGGATTAAGTGGTAGCCTAAGTGCTGACGTATCTATATTTAATGGCTTTGAGAATATTTTAAGTCTGAGGAGAAGCAAGGCTGATAAGCTTTCATCTGAAGAGAGTCTGCAAAGAGCCAAAGAAAATGTGATTTTCAATGCGGCATCAAATTTTTTACAGGTACTTTTGGATGAGCAATTGGTAGAAATTGCCAAAGAAAATCTTGACGCTTCTCAAAAACAGCTGGAGCAGGTAAAGGCCCAAGTGGAAGTCGGTTCACGACCAACGGTAGATTTGTATAATCAAGAGTCAACAGTAGCTAGTAATGAGCTAACCCTGACACAGCGCGAGAATAATTTAAAAATGAGCAGGCTTGCACTGCTTCGGCAACTGCAGATTGACCCCCGCGGGAATTATGAATTTGTAAATCCCGACCTTGAAGCGGATAATAACATTCAAATTGGAGGGCAAGAGTTTAATGTAGATGAATTAATAACTAATGCCCTGGATAATCGTTCTGATCTTAAAAGTGAAATGGCTGATCTGACGACTCTTGAACTTCAGCTAAAGCAGGCAAGGTATAATCTACTCCCTACTTTAAGTGCAAGTGCGAGATTATCTTCTTCATATAATGATCAATATTTTGGAGGTGGAATTCCTTTCAGTGATCAGTTTTATGATCAAAATTATACAACGTCAATAGGCTTTTCGCTAAATATTCCAATTTTCAATAATTGGAATCGTATGAACCAGATACAAACGGCGAAGATAAATCTAAAAAATGCTAAGCTTGGATTAGAGAATACGAGGCTACAAATAATCCAGGAAGTCACACAGGCCTATAATGATTATTTGTCATATCAAAAGGAGCTGGCCTCGACGAAAAAAGCACTGCGAGCTGCACAAAGAACGTATGAAACACAGCAGGAGCGCTATAATGTTGGTGCCAGCACATTAATTGAACTCAGTGATGCCAATGCAAATTACGTTCAGGCACAATCAGATAATGCACGGGCATTATATAATCTGATCTTCCAGGAAAAACTTCTGGATTATTATATAGGAAAATTAGATGAAGAGATATCGCTAAATTAAGAGACCAGAATCAAAAAATGACAAAAAAGAAAAAGTCAGCTACAAAAAAGCTTTTATATGTTGGTATTGGTCTTGTCGTTTTATTAGGGATAGGTGCAATGTTAGGTAAATCGATGGGATGGATCGGAGGTGAACCGGCAGCAAAGGAGGTAGAGGCAACAGAAGCTAAACTCAAAACTATTACACAGATTGTATCGGCATCGGGGAAAATGCAGCCGGAGGTAGAGGTGATTTTACGTCCCGAAGTGTCCGGAGAGATCATAGAACTGCCGATTAAAGAAGGAGACTATGTTAAGCAGGGAGAGCTTTTGGTGCGTATAAAACCTGATATTTATCAGGCCAGAATTGATGAAACGAATGCTATGTTGCTTACCCAGAAGGCACGCATGGAGCAAGCCCGTGCATCGCTGTTGGAGGCGGAATCAATTTTTGAGCAGAATAAAAAGCTTTATGAGACAGGTGCTATTTCCAAAACGGAATATGTGCAGTCAAAAACAAATTACGAAGCTCAAAAGGCGAACTTTAATGCTGCGAAATACCAGGTACAAAGCAGTGAAGCGCAGCTTGAACAGGCCAAAGAAGAATTGCAAAAAACGATTATCCGATCACCCCGGAATGGTACCATAAGTAAATTAGCGGTTGAAGTTGGAGAACGTGTCTTAGGCAACACACAATCCATCGGAACCGAACTTCTTCGGATAGCCAATATGGATCAAATGGAAGTTCAGGTGCAGGTTAATGAAAATGATATTGTAAATGTTTCGACCGGGGATACGGCAAATATTGAGGTTGATGCCTATCCTGATCGCTCATTTAATGGTGTGGTGACAGAAATTGCCAATTCCGCTGAAATTTCCGGAGAGGGAACGAACGAGCAAGTTACCAATTATGAAGTAAAAATAAGGGTAGCTACGCCTCATAACCTTGATATGGTTGGTGACAAGCAGCTGGTACAGCAGGCCTCCGAAGAGATGCCCGAAGATAACTTTGTTCCCTCATTCAAACCGGGAATGTCTGCTACGGTAGATGTGCAAACGCAGACCGTGCGCAATGTTGTTTCGGTACCTATACAAGCTGTGACCGTACGTGATTTTGCTGATGAAAATAGATCTGCCCAAAATGATACCACAGGGAGCGATACCACCAATGTGGATGAAGATCTAATAATACCTGAAGAGGATATGCGAAAAGTAGTGTTTGTGGTTGAGGATGGAAAAGCAAAGCGCAAAGAAGTAAAAACGGGCATTAGTGATAATACCCATATTCAGGTTTTATCAGGTCTTGAAGCCGGTGAACAGGTCGTAACGGGTAGTTATCGAATGCTATCCCGTGAGCTTTCGGATGGCGATAAGGTGAATGTAAACAACAATAAGTTCAGCCGAATGGCATCAAATTAAGAGGATAATGGCAAAACCAATTATTCAGGTAGAGGACTTAAGCAAAATTTATCAGATGGGAACGCAGGAAGTCCGCGCCCTTGATGGTGTTACCTTTGATATATTGGAAAATGAATACATCGCGATCATGGGACCCTCCGGATCCGGCAAATCCACGGTGATGAATCTTATCGGCTGCCTGGATACCCCAACTTCTGGCACTTATATTTTAAACGGAGAGGATGTAAGCCAGTTTGACGACGCTGATCTTGCGGAGGTTCGCAATAGGGAGATTGGATTTGTATTTCAAACTTTTAATTTACTTCCGCGGACAGATTGCCTTTCAAATGTGGAACTCCCACTAATTTATTCTGGTGTTAAAACAGCCGAACGACATGAGCGATCAGCAAAAACGCTGGAGCGTGTTGGACTGGGAGATCGTATCGATCACAAACCCAATGAACTTTCGGGCGGACAACGTCAGCGCGTAGCTATAGCTCGTGCTTTGGTCAATAATCCCTCTATTTTATTGGCTGACGAGCCTACCGGTAATCTTGACACCCAAACAGGCCAAGAGATTATGATGCTCTTTGAGGAGCTGTATCGCTCAGGGAATACGATTATAGTTGTTACGCATGAACCCGAAATTGCCGAACATGCCCGACGTATTATTCGTCTTCGTGACGGAAAGATTGAAAAAGACGAAAAAGTTGATAATCCTGCCTTAGAAAATGAGCAGATACAAATTGAAGCCGCTACCTCATAGCTTTTATAGCTTCTGTCTTAACTCAATTCACTTTATAAAATATTTGGGTTTTGTGGTAGTGAAATTATGATTAACATCATGCAAATGATTTAATCAAAACACCTTGCCATGAAAATTCTTTACGTTTTTCCGCATCCCGATGATGAGTCATTCGGACCGGCTCCTGCAATTGCTGCCCAGCGTAGAAAGGGCCATGAAGTTTATCTCTTTACCCTGACGAAAGGAGAAGCTACCAAACAGCGATTTCGTTTGGGGATAAATAAAAAGGAGATGGGAGAGATACGACATAAAGAGATGCAATGTGTAGAGAAAGTGCTCGATTTAAACGGGATGACGGTATTTGATTTGCCAGATAGTGGGCTTAAAGAGATGGATCCTGCTGACATTGAGGAAGTTATTCGCGACCAAGTCGAAAAAATAAAGCCCGATGTACTGGTTACCTATGCGGTGCACGGTATCAGCGGCTTTGAAGATCATCTTGTAAGTCATGCCGTGGTGAAGAGTGTGTATTGTGATTTAAGGCGAAAAGGATTTGAATACCCAAAGCGATTGGCATTTTTCACTCACTACAGTGAAGATGAAGGAGAGGGAAAATTTAACCTAACCTCATCAAAACAGGGAGATATCGATTGTTGGATAGAAGCAAATGAAGATGATTACCAAAAATTCTTAAAAGCGCTCGACTGTTACGAAACCTATCAAGAAGTGATCGAGGATAGTAATGTAAAGGAAGAAGTAGGATATCGGATTCCATTTGAAATTTTTCAGGAAGATTTTGATCCGCCGCTAACTGATTTAGGAGATCAATTAGATAGGTAATATTAACCGATAATATCAAAGAACTGATGAGAGAAGGGTTTCCAATCTGGTTAAAGGGAACAACAATATTGTTTGGAGTTATATTGTTGTTCGTTGTGTTATCGTATGGAAAATTTATTTTAATGCCCCTCGCATTTGCTGCTCTTATAGCAATGTTATTAGATCCGATAAGCTCTTGGTTACAGCAATATAAATTCAATAGAGTCTTGGCCATTGTAACCAGTATCATATTGCTAGCTGTAATTTTGGGAGGCATTATGTCATTGCTTTCCATCCAGTTTATTCAGTTTGCAGACCGCCTGCCCGAGGCCAATGCCAAGATCCAAACAATGAGCAGTGATCTGATACAGTTTTTTGAGTCGACATTCAATCTTTCTCCCGACCGACAAATACAGTTCTTGGAACGCGGGTTAGAAACAATCATAAATAAAAGCGGGGAATATGTGAGTACGGTATTGGGAGCTACAACCAGCGTATTTACAACCATAGGTCTGCTCCCGTTTTTTGTATTTTTTATGATGTATTACAAGAAAATGTACCGAAAATTTTTGCACACTGCGGTAGATGGAAAGGACAATGCAATCGATTCTGTAATTGATGGCATCCAAAGTGTAACACAGAATTATATTGTGGGTATGATGACCGTCATCACCATCTTGGGCATTTTAAATGCGATAGGACTGTGGATTGTGGGTATTGATCACGTATTATTTTTTGCGGCATTTGCTGCTATTCTTGCTGTTATTCCCTATATCGGAATCATATTGGGAAGTTTGCCCGCTGTTATCTTTGCCCTTTTATTTACTGATTCACTTTTGAATCCTATTGGTGTGGTGACCGTCTTTGCAGTTGTTCAATTTCTTGAAGGGAATTTTATCACCCCTAACGTAATTGGTTCTCAGGTGAGTGTTAATCCGTTTATGGCATTAATTGCGCTCGTCATAGGTGGTCAGTTGTGGGGTATCTCGGGGATGATATTGTTTGTGCCCCTGTTGGGAATCTTAAAGTGTTTCTTTGATCAGGTTGAAGCGCTTAAGCCCTATGGTTATCTACTGGGGAATCGCAGAAATTATCAGGCTGCCGGATCAGCAGCGGAAAGTAGTGACGATTAGATTTTTAGTAGCCTGCTGAGTGTCTTCCAAATAGCTCTCAGGAAAGGAATATAGGGCACACTACTCATAATTTTAAGATCATCTTGAATAGAAGATTCCTCTGCAAGAAATCGAAAAACATTATCCAGAGAGTTGTTTTTCAGAAGGTGATTGAAAACCCGAAATGCATCTTCAGGATGCTGATCAATGATTTGTAGCAGCCAAAGGTC
>CAYNKF010000058.1:0-9949 GCA_964397705.1 uncultured Balneolaceae bacterium
AAAAAAAAAAAAGATAAAAGATACCTAGCTTTGGAATTAGATAGGATCTACTTAAAATTTAGCGTTGAATTTTTTGATGGCATTTAAAATAAATATCCAGTTTTCTACACGAAATATGAAAGTTACTTACCGTCCATAGGCAATGACTTTTAATGGATCAGTTTTAGATGCTATGCGAGCCGGTAGCCAAGAGGCAAGAGCACAGAGAAAAAGCGTGACACCAGTAACAAGTACAAAGTCGAGCATGTGTGGTTCAACGGGAGCATAGGCCATATAATAATTTTGTTCGGAAAGCGGAATAATGTGATAGGTCGACTGGAGCCACGCAAAGGTCAGAGAAAGAGAAATTCCAATTAGTAAGCCAACTACCGCTACGAATAATCCTTCCAGTAAAAAGACGCCGCGAATACTCTTGTTACTGGCGCCTATGGTTTTGAGGATACCAATATCGCGCGTTCTTTCGAGCACCATCATTAATACTGTACCAATCAGGTTAAAAGCCGCTACTATAATCATTACTGCGATAACAAAGGGGATGGTCTGTTCCTGTAGATCAACCCATGCGAATATATTACTGTAACGCTCGTATATTGTCTCTGAGAAATATGGATAACTAAGTTCACCATCCAGTTTTTTGCCGAGCGATTCTATTTGAGATTTATTTTTAAGCCGAATTTCTATAGCTGAGGCTTCTTCAGGTGATTTAAGAAAAAACTTTTGAACATAAGGACGGGCTGACAACGCCAAAATATCATCAAATTGACCTATACCTGTCTCATAGATTCCAGAAAGCCGAAACTGTTCAATTTCTGGCGAACTCAAGGGGGAGGGAAGCCCATCAACGGTGTAAGCAGTGAGAGTGGCATTTATATCTACGTTGAGTGTATGAGCCAATTTTGAACCAATAACTATTCCCGGACGACCGGCACTGTCGGTGCTAAGATCATAGGTTCCCTTTGTTATATAATCTCTGATATTTGTTACATCTCCTTTTTCATCTACCCCTTTAAGAAGTGTTCCGGTGACGGCATTAACACCTTGAATCATGGTTTGACCATTTACAACAGCTTGCGCTTCACTGATCTCCGGATAAGTATCCAACTCTTTTAACAAGGTATCAGCCCGTTCTATGGGTCTATCACCAAATGAAGTTACGGTTACGTGAGGGGCGAAACCAAGTACTTTATTGTCGATAACAGATTTAAAACCATGAACCACCGACAATGCAATAAGCAGCCCTGCAGAACCCACGGCTACGCCAGTAATAGCCATCACCTTAATAAAGGATAAAAAACGGGAACCTTTTCTTTTACCCTTGAAATATCGTTTGGCTAAATACCACTCGAAGTTCATCTGTATGATGTTGGTTGAGGGTTGCTAGTCATCGGATTGCCGGCTTTAAATTGCTTATTACTAAACCAACAACCGATAACTAATATCTTAAAGCTATTTTTCCGGTTTCATCTGAGGGAAGAATAAGACATCACGAATTGAATCTGAATTTGTCATAATCATAGCCAGTCGGTCAATGCCAATGCCAAGACCAGCAGTAGGAGGCATGCCGTATTCTAATGCCTGCAGAAAATCCTCGTCTATAGTCATAGCTTCTTCGTCACCTTCGGCTCGCAGTCGTGCCTGTTCTTCAAAACGCTCACGTTGATCCACCGGATCGTTAAGTTCAGAGAATGCATTAGCAATTTCTTTGCCATTGCAGATGCATTCGAATCGTTCAACGAGTCCTTCTTTTTCTCGATGCTTCTTCGCAAGCGGACTCATTTCAATGGGATAGTCCGTTATAAAAGTTGGCTGGATAAGCTTTGGCTCAACATGTTCTCCAAAGATTTCATCAATAATCTTGCCTTTGCCAAAACTGTCTTCCAGCTCAATATCCAGACCCTTGGCAATATTTTTAAGTTCATCTAAGTCCTTGTCGTAAAGGTCTTTACCTGTTTCATTTTCAATAGCTTCAAACATTGGAATTCGAGGCCAAGGGGCAGAAAAATCGATCTCATTATCGCCAACCGTAACAGTGGTTGAGCCGTGGAGTGCTTTTGCTACCGATTCAATCATATTCTCCACGAACTTCATCATCCAGTTGTAATCCTTATAGGCTACATAAAGTTCTACCTGGGTGAATTCGGGATTGTGAAATCGGGAAAGTCCCTCGTTACGGAAGTCTTTTGAAAATTCATAAACGCCGTCATAGCCGCCAACGATAAGTCTTTTCAAATACAGTTCGTTAGCAATACGGAGATATAGCTTCATATCCAGCGCATTATGATGCGTCACAAAAGGTTCTGCTGAAGCACCACCGTAAATAGGTTGCAAGATAGGGGTTTCAACCTCCATATATCCTTTGTCATTCATGTAATTACGCATAGCCTGAACCATATCCGTTCGCTGCTGGAATACATCACGTACTTGCGGATTTACGATCAGGTCGAGATAACGCTGACGGTAACGTTGTTCTTTATCCGTAAATGCGTCATATACTTTCGTTTCCCCATCTTCCTCAACTTCTTTGGGGAGGGGGATAGGGCGAAGCGTTTTGCTGAGTACTGTAAATTCTTTAGCATAAACGGTCGTTTCGCCGGTACCGGTTTTAAATACGTGTCCCTTGATGCCTACGATATCTCCGATGTCAGTCAGTCTTTTAAAGACTTCATTATATTTTTCCTTGCCAACATCATTTTTTCGGATGTATACCTGAATTTGTCCTTCTGAGTCCTGTAGATTAAAGAACGTAGATCCGCCCATAATACGTCGTGTCATCACACGACCGGCAATAGCGACTTTTTCAACGTCTTCTTCATCCTGATCATCCTGTTTAATGAGCTCTGGTTGATCTAAAATCTGTTTACTCTTGTGTGTGACCTCAAAATCATAAGGATAGGGGTCGTATCCCATTTCCCGGAGTTCCTGTAATTTTTCCAGACGTATTTCGTGTTGTTCGCTTACTGAAGACTCAGTATTGCTCATGAGAAAGTCGTATTTGTTTCGTTTTTATGATGGTTTATTGAGTCGCTAAAAATAAAGAATTCATGACAAAAGTGTGATTTTTTTCTCAGCCGTAATTCGATGTCCTTAAAGTTGTCAATGGGATAAAGATATAGCATCAAAAGATGGTAGCCATTGAGACGTTTCTATTGGATTATTAACGAAAAAGAAATATAGTTCTTGAAGAAGAAATTTAAGCTGAAATTTTTAAAACATGTACTTTAAGACCAACTTAAAATCGGGAGCTGAATATATAAGAAGGCAATGAAAGTCCTTTAAAGAGTAAGTTCGTAATGATTTGAATTTTTTATATAAGCCACTTAATCTTATTTAGATTTCAATTGTTGTTTTGAATACTAAAATAAGTATGTGTTTTCCTTCAACAGGATAAAAAAATGGGGGAATGAGAAGCTCTGTCTGTCAGTAAACTGTGTTGGATTACAATTCAATAATCTGCATTAAAATACCTTTAGATAGTAGCATTTTGTTCATTAATTAATGAAGTTATTACCGCTGAATCTAAAGAAAACGATCGATCACAAATAGATCGAATTAGAGAGTAAAAATTTTAAATATGGAAGAAGTTATGAATAAGCGTTTGTTTCATTCGCTGACTCAACAACTTAAATATGAGCTTTTTTTCGTTACCGACGTTAGTGAACTTTACTACGATGCCGCAAATGAATTAAAAGTCGTTGAATTTAGCTATAAGGGCCAGCAATGCGAATTAATTCTTAATGGCTCTATTAAGCTTAAAACACAACAAAAAGATCAAGATATTGGGTCGTATCAAGAATTATTGCGAGGGCTAATGCGGTCCTCACGATAAGGACCTGTATATTTTTATTTAATCGATTCTGGATTGGCTGGATTTACATACCGTTTCCTACTTTTTATTCCTCTCTTTGCAAAAGCATATATCTCAATCAGATACTCAATTTTTCCTTCTATAGGTACTAGTATAACAATCCGCGCATCTATCTTTTAAAATCAGCGTATCATTTTTGTTAAATTCGATCCATTGATCAGGTAGATCTGATCCTGTTGCGGCATTATAGTTTATAATGATATTACCGCTTTGGTTGGAAAGTGAATACTGTCCGGACGTGACCAAAGTATCAGCTTGGAAAAATAAAAATTTATGGTCTTTTCTAAAACGAAGTTGCTGCTGTGAATACCCTGTTGAATCTGGTGTTATTGTGTGTCCTGCAAAACCACCTGTTGATTTGATCCACTTCCAATTACCAACAATATCTGAGTGATTCGAATTGCTCCCCAATATTGAACAACAGGAAAGACTCAATAGAAAAGCAATAAGCACGATAGCATAGAACTTCATAATAACCTCCCTTTTATTTTCAGTAGAACATTGCAAGAATATCAAATATACCTAATAAATATACTTTTACGGTCTTTAAACCCATACGATTATGGAAATTTTGAATAGTTTTTCAGCGATCATTCTCAGAATGAATATTTTACTGATATTATTTATGAATATTAAAAGTTTCAGAAGAGCATAAAAATAAAGATTTTCTTTTGTTTAAATTGAATAACGGAAAGCTATGAGTACCTCGATTTCAGAAATAAAAAAATGGTTACCATTTGAGGCTACATTTTATATGGCTGAGATTGTCCCGGTTTCTGATGAAGCTATGAGCCAACTCAGTAAAGAGGAGAAGCGGGAGTTTGAGCTTTGCAAAAATCAAAAACGTCAGCAAGAGTTTGTAACTTCCCGGATCACTTTAAAAAAAATAGCAGGCAAGACAGGAGCTGGACAGGATCTTAAAATTCTGAAAGATGAACTCGGACAACCTTTCGGGAAAACGGATACCCATAAGTATTTCGTTAGTATTGCGCATTCAGATAACTTCGTGTTTTGTGGGTTATCCGGAGAGCATGCCATTGGTGTCGACTTAGAACCGGTTGACCGGGTAGTCCATGCAAAACTAAAACAGCGAATTGCCCATCCCGAAGAAACGGAAATTGTTACTGAAATTCCCCTTATTCGCCTTTGGACCATTAAGGAAGCCTATATAAAACTTCGTGGACAAGGTCTGAGGATGAATATGAATGAGGTGAAAATCGAACGGGAATCGGACTGGATATTTGCTGAAATAAATAATGATAAAAGGGCTAAAATTTGTAGTTTTGATTTGAAAAATAACTGGTTAGCAGTCGCATATTATCAATAATTAAAAATTCAGAAGAACCATTTTTATGAATATTACTTCGTATTCCCGCAAACAAATCCAGGAAGGACTTGATAACGCGCGGGAGCGCCATGAAGGAGTCAATGACCATATCCGTTTACTTTTTGCCCCCGAAGAAATTAATGATGATAATTTTGAACGGGCATGCGACATTTACAGTCGGCTGGATATGTCAAATTATGACACCGTGGTTATAGTAGAATCATACGATGAAAAATTGGATAAGAAGTTGCCGATGGCTTCCAATACTTTCTTTGAAACGCCACTGGGTAAAGTGCCCGTCAATGATTATATGCGTAATGAATTCTGTGATGAAGATGACGATTTCTTTATCCACGATGAAGCCTTTACGAAGGATATCAGCCTCTTTCAACAGCTGATGTTTTTGCAGACACTTTCAGATGATTTTAAAGCATTAAGTGTACAAATTGCCGATCCCGATCCTGCCATTGTAAAAGAGATCGGATATGTGCTTGAAGAGGTGCTTGCATCGCGAAGTGCACTGCTAATATTTAGTTGTGAGCTTGACAATGATCGAAATAGAGAATTCGAGAAGGTTCTTGAGATGGTAGAATCCGAAAATGAGTCGGGACTCATGAATTATTTAAATAGCGGAGAGTCATACATAAAGGGCACCACATCATTTATAGCAGGAATAATTGTTGCCAATAAATGGATGCTTGACCTTCACTTTTTGAGAGCTGAATATGAAGATTATACGGGAAGCCTTTTAACCGGATATGCCGATCATCAAAAGGTAGTATTTTCATAAACCATTATGCCAACACCTGAGATCACAATTATTGGTGTAGGCGGCTTGGGCCATTCTTTAGTTAGTGCATTATCAGATGCAGATATTGCAATCAAAAGTATTTTTAATCGCACACCTGATAAAGCTCAGAAACTAGCTCAGGCTCTGGATGTTGAAATAGCAGGTTCTTTCCCGACGGATATTTCCGAGTTGGGAAATCTTATTTTTATTACCGTTTCTGATTCAGCTATAGAATCTACAGCGAATCAACTTGCTGAAATCGCAGATGACTATAGCGCGAAAACAATCGTACATTGCTCGGGGAATGAATCGGCAAGCCTTCTCAAGGAGTTAAAATCAAAAGGGGGAAGCGTTGCTTCTTTCCATCCATTACAGACCTTTACTGATGATTCAGGATCATCTGATTTTGAGGATATTTACTTTAGCCTTCAGGGGGACAAATTAACTTTTCCTTTGCTTACACAGATTGCCCAAAAACTTGAAGCACATACGATAGAGGTTACTGAAGGGCAAAAATCCTCTTTACATGCTGCAGCTGTAATAGCATCAAATTATTTAAATACACTGTTAAATGCTGCAGTAGAAACAGCTTCAGACAGTATTCTTACTCGGGATCAAGCAAAAAAAGCGCTAATGCCGCTGATAAAGACAACGCTTCAAAATATTGAGGAAAAATCCTTTGAAAAAGCCCTGAGTGGTCCAATTAAACGCGGAGATCTGCAAACGGTGAGACATCATCTGGATCTACTTGAAGACAAGCCGGAACTATTAACCCTGTACCGGATATTAGGGCAGAGGACTATTACGCTTGCAAAGAGAGCTAAGGATATAGACCAAGACACTGCTCACAAACTATCTAAGATGTTGGAGTAATAAACGATGGAAGATTATTATCAGCGCGTTTATAAGGTGGTGGAACAAATTCCCAAAGGGAGAGTCACAACCTATGGTACTATTGCGCGTTTTCTGGGTATTTCTTCTGGTGCGCGAATGGTGGGTTATGCGCTTAATAAAGCTACCGAAACTAAGATACCGGCTCATCGTGTTGTAAACAGAAATGGTGAGTTAACTGGACACGTACACTTTCCGGATGACACAATGCGTGAACGCCTGAAACAGGAAAATGTGGTATTCGTAGATGAATATCAGGTAGATATTGAACGGCATTTATGGGATCCTAATGAGGAAAAGGAATAATTTATGATGAAATCCAAGCAAATAGTACGTATCCTTTCTTTTTTTCTATTGGTGGCGTTTAGCAATGTAGGGTTAACGGTAGGGCAGGATATATCAGATAAAGAGTTGCTAAAAAATGCGACGGGCGCTGAATTAAAAAAAGCAATTAGCTCTTATAAGGGGGATAAAGCGGTTCTGGTAAATGTTTGGGCAACCTGGTGTGCGCCCTGTATCGAAGAGTTCCCTTACATTGTTGATTTAAAGCAAAAATACGATGATGAGCTACATGTTATCTTCATCTCTGCTGATTTTCCCGGTCAGCGAGATAAAGCCCTGGAGTTTTTACGAAAGCAAAATGTAGACTGGACCACCTATTTTAAGACGGGTAAAGATCAGCCTTTTATTGAAGCCTTATCCGATGACTGGAGTGGAGCACTGCCGTTTACAAAAATTTTGGATCAAGAAGGAAACCTTATCGCCAATTGGGAACAAGGCGCTGAATATGAAAAGTTTGAACGTCACATAAAAAAAGCAATAAAAAAATGAATGCCATGAATTTACATAAATCACTTATTGCGTTACTTATACTTTCAGCTGCTGGTTTACTGGCTTTTTTGCCGGTAGAAGATAATTTTGCTGATCGGATAGAGATTGGGGCTAAAGCTCCGCTTACCGATCTGGAGGTGACGGACGTATCAGGGGAAGTTCTGACACTTGAAGAAGTGGCAGGTGAAAATGGGCTATTAGTTAATTTTTCGTGCAATACCTGTCCTTGGGTTGAAGCTTGGGAAGACCGCTATAATCCTATTTCAAAGATGGCCGACGAAAATGGAATTGGAGTAATAATGTTGAATCCCAATGCGGCCATTCGCGACGATGGGGAATCAATGGAGGATATGCAAGCCCGGGCTAAATCCAGTGATTACAATTTTTACTATGCTTTAGATGAGGGAGCAAAGATGGCAGAAGCATTTGGCGCTACGCGAACACCGGATATATTCCTTTTTAACAGTGATATGAAGCTGGTATATACCGGTGCCATCGATGATAATGCCAAATCAGCTCAGGCAGTTGATCAACACTATCTCAAAGATGCTATACAAAAATTAGTAGCAGGCAAAGAAATAGATCCAAAAACGACTAAGGCACTGGGATGTACAATTAAGTGGCCTAAGTAATTCCTAATTGTCTCAATATTTCCTTATTTTCGAAGGCTTGTCAGTAAAGGCAAGCCTTTTCTTATGAAACCGATAACATACAGTAAATGCCCACTTGGACTTTACATACAAAATTTAAATTTGATGCTGCTCATCTAATTGAGGGTTACGACGGTAAATGCGGTCGTATGCATGGACATAGCTATAAAGTCCATCTCTCCGCAAAGTCACATAAGCTAAATCCTTCGAAATATCTCGAAACGGATGATATGGTTTGTGATTTTAAAGAGTTAAAATGGGCTTCCAAAGGATCTGAAAAAGGAGGATTAGATCACTCGGTGTTGAATGAAGAAATGCCGGTGAATCCCACTGCAGAGCGCATCGCAGAATTTATATATAAGGAAACCAAGCAGCGTATTCCGGAAGACATTGAATTACATGTCACTGTTTGGGAAACAGAAAACAGCTGGGTGGAATATACAGAGGATAATGTTTAACGAATTTGATCAGGAAAAATTAGAAGGCCTTATTGATCAGGATGAGATGTTGTCGGTAGAATATCCACTCGTGGAGGATTTTTACACCATCCAGGGCGAAGGAGCTCACAGTGGACGTCCGGCGTATTTTATCCGGACTGCTGGATGTGATGTAAACTGTTGGTGGTGCGATGTCAAGGAAAGCTGGGATGAAGACCAACATCCGCCAAAGACTGTTAAAGAAATTGTTCAAGGAGCGAAGGAGAGTGGCTCCGAATTTGCCGTTATAACGGGAGGGGAGCCGCTTTTGCACGATCTTGATCCGCTTACTTTTCAATTAAAACAGGCTGGAATTCAGGTGCACATTGAGACAAGTGGCTCATCACCGATTTCAGGATATCTTGATTGGATTACACTTTCGCCGAAGCGCTTTAAAGAACCTTTGGATGATATTTATCCCTATGTAGATGAATTGAAAGTAATTGTACTGACTCGTAAAGATCTAGAATGGGCGGAGAAAAATGCGGCAAAATGTCCCGAAAGTACTGAACTTTTACTACAGCCCGAGTGGGAAAAGGAGGGGGCCGTGGACTTGATCATTGACTACGTAAAGAAAAATCCTAAATGGGGCATCAGCCTGCAGACACATAAGTTTATGGGGGTTAGGTAGTGACTGACCAAAAAAGCCATTCGGTGGTTATTACCGGTGCAAGTCGTGGTATTGGTCGAAACATTGCGCAGGCTTTTGCAAGAGGAACAGATTTTGCTCTTCTTCTTATTGCAAGAACAAAATCCGACCTAAAAGATACCCAAACGCTATGTAGCAATATTGGTAATAATAGGATTGCAATTGTACCATGTGATGCAGCCAAGGGCAAGAGCGTAAAAAAAATAAAGCTTCCGAAGGATTTCCCCACCCCAAAGATTATTATCAACAATGCTGGTTCATTTCTGCTAAAATCGTTACAAAAAACAACACACGAGGAGTTTGCTCAGCAAATAGAGGCCAACCTGTTTTCAGCAGTAAATATCACCAATCGGTTTTTAGATGATCTTAAAAATAAGTCTACTTCCCTGATTATTAATATTTGTTCTGTGGGTGCGGTAGAGGGGCTCGGAGACAGTGGGGCTTACTCTGCCTCAAAACATGCATTATTG
>CAYNKF010000059.1:0-9869 GCA_964397705.1 uncultured Balneolaceae bacterium
AAGATCAATCATACTGAGAGCTAGTTTCAGGGCTTGTACCTTTGATTCTTCCTTGATACTTCTGGAATTGAGTCGAGCTACTCGCTCTTCAACGCCTACTTCGTCGATGGGTACCGTTTTAGTAATTTCAGAAATCTTCAAAATAAAATTGTTCTTTATTAATGCTGAAAAGCGTCAAGCGCAGTATAAAAATCTACTTTAATATCCTTTTGAAGGTAAGAATAGATTGTAATTCCCCCAAAATATAACGATGAATTAATCCTGTTAATGAGTGTTTGAAGTTGTATAGCTTGTAGGATTTTTCCTTATAGCAGAAGAGAACAGAATTTAGTATTCTGCAAATCGTAAATCTAAAAGGGGAGTCCAAGTGAATGATATTGAGAGCTATGAAAAGGTACTAAATAATATGTCACCCAAGCAGTGGCCGGCATTTCTAATGGATCACGCATTTATATTGAGTTATAAGATAAATGTCGAACTTGCAGAGACTTTTGCCAGGGTGGGTACCTTGATGGATTTTAAACGGTTTATCAAAATAGATCATATAGAGGCACCGGAAGGATCAGCAGAGGCTTTTTTAACATATTGCGGAGTATTGGGATACGGGACGTACTTATCAAAATATTATGACCAAGGACTGCTTATTCAGCTTCGGGGTTGTGCAAATGATCCCAGGCTTACTATTCGCAAGGCAGTTCATAAAGCATTGCGGTATATCGGCCGAAATAAGTTTCAGCGACTGATTGAGTATACCGATGAGTGGAAAACCGGGACGCCACTTGAACAACGTGCCTGCCTGGCTGCGGTATGCTGCAATGAACTTTTAAAGGACCGGGAGGCGGTACTTGCTGGTCTGGAATTGTTGGAATGGGTTACAGCTACGTTTGTGGGAAATATTGAATGGAACCAGGATTATAAAGTTTTGCAAGAAGAAGTTGCTCGTTGTTGGGCCAGAATGGTCGCTGAAAACCCTGTAAAGGGAAAGCAAAAGATGGAACGGTGGATGAAAGAGCAACACCCGATGGTAAAAACGATTATGAAAAAAAGCTTGCTAAACGATTCACTACAAACATTGGAGCATAAATGGGCGAATGAGTGGCTTGGCAAGGTTAGAAAAGTCAACTAGTATTTAATCCCACACTAGCAATAGGTTAAATTACTACAAGTAAAGCTTGTATCTGGGGGATTAGAAATCTATACTGCCAATAGTTGGTCAGTTTAACGGAGGTTTAGAGAGAGTTATTTACTTCAGAGTTTTAGGGAGATGCTTTGAAGTAGTGCGCATGGGAGATGGGATAATACCCATCTCCTTTTTTATGTCGTCATTTTTTCTTGTTTGACAGGCATATATTTTTTTAGCCATGAACTGATAATCTTTCCCACCTTTTCCTGTTTGCCACTTTCTTCAAATAAGTGTGAAGCTCCGGGAATAATAGCCAGCTGTTTTTGACCTTTTAAATACTTTAGCAGATGCTGATTAATGTTCAACGTTTGAAAATCAAGCTCACCTACAATTAATAAACTTGGACATGATATCGATGTAACCTTTTTACGAACAAGGTCTAAGCGACCACTTATCGTGATAATGGCTTCAATCATATGGGGTGGCAACTTGTTAGCAACTTTCATGGCAACTGCTGCTCCTGTTCCGCTTCCCAAAATAGCGATATGTAAATTTTGATATTGTGAATGCCCGTTAAGCCATTGCAGAGCTGTTGTTAACCCCCCGGTTAACAGTGATATATCGTTTTCTTTAAGACCCCCCGACTGTTTAGGATGTCCTTCCATCAGATCAAACATCAGTGTTCCAAAACCTTCTTTTTGTAAATGCTTTGCTATGGCTTGTTCGTGTGGACTTTCTGAAGTGTTTCCCCACCCGTGTGCAAAGATAACCACAGAGCGTGCATTAACAGGTAAAACCATGGAACCAGTAATATAGAAATCATCAAATGGTAGTTGGAGTTTAATTTCGTACATAATTCTACATTGATTTTAGGTTAATTGACAGCAATTGAAATATTGGACTTTTAAACGACTTGCAACTCAGACGCCACTCTTTTAACTCAAAGTCAATTTTACGTAGGAAATACCCTGTAGGGATTTCATGATTTTCTTTGTCTCGGGAATTCTAAATTGATGTGGGTGATATACCTACACGATGTAGGGGAGGTTTGATCATTCATTATTTCTTAACTAATCTGTATATAACAAGAGCTGATTTCACCTTTATAAATTGAAATTTATATGTGATGAGGATGTAATGATGATTTTTGTACGAATAAGGTGTATTATCTTTTAAAAAGAGAGAAGTATGATGCAGAAAAAAGTAACAGAAATCCCTAATCCACGCCTGATTTTGGAGAACATAAATCAGGGGGTTGTTGTTATGGATCTAGATGGGGTTGTGACCTTCTGGAATAATGCGTGCGAAAAGATATTCGGCTATTCCAGCGAAGAAATGCTCAATGAACCCTTGAGTAAAATATATCCTCTTGTAGCGGAAAAAAGATATCATGAGGAGATTCAAAAGCTAAGGTCAGGGAAAGAGGTGCAAGGACAGTGGAAAAGCATTACCAAAAATGGCGAAATAATATGGGTTGATGTACATGCCAGACCATTGGTTCGTGATGACGGCAAACCCGAGGCTATCATTGCTTCAGCACACGATATTTCAAAATTGAAGAACACTGAACAGAAACTGGAAGAAAATAAGGCTCGGGCCCAGGCAATATTGGAGACAACGGTGGATGGAATAATTACTACAGATATTGAAGGACGTATTCAAGATTTTAATCTTTCTGCTTCTCGCATATTCGGATATAATGAAGAAGAAATTAAGGGTAAAAGTTTGAACGTACTTATACCGGAGCGAGAAAATGCCGACGATAATTATGTAAAAAGGTATTCTAAGACTGAAGAAAAACGTGCAATAGGATACCGAAGAGAGTTGAAAGGGCAGCGGAAGGATGGATCAACATTTCCGCTGGAACTATCAGTTAGCGAGTTTGAATGGGAGGGTGATCGATTATTTACAATAGTAATTAATGATATTAGTGAACGCCGACACCTTGAGCGGGAAATACTGCGCATTTCGGAGGAGGAGCGCAGAAATTTGGGTCAAGATCTGCATGACGGTCTCGGCCAAATGTTAACAGGTATATACCTTATCAGTAAAAATTTAGCTAAGAAATTAGAATCTAACGGGATTCAAGGTGCTGGTGAAGTGCAGGAAATCGCTGATTTGATAAAAGAAGCTGATGAATATGCGAAGGCTTTGGCGCATGGATTGGTCTATATTGATTTTAAGAAAGAGGGGCTTGACACCGCATTAGATCAGTTGGCAAAACAAGTAGAAAAGCTTTTTGATGTTCAATGTGTAGTTAATAATAGGCATGATATACATATTTATAATAATATGCAGGGCATGCATTTATATAGAATAGCTCAGGAATCAATAAGCAATGCTGTAAAACATGGTAAAGCCAATAATATTGCGATTGATTTAAAAAAAGAAAACGGTTCTTTACAACTTTCTGTAATAGATGACGGTATTGGATTTACTGAGTCTCAGATGAAAAAGAAGAAAAAGGGAATGGGAATAAATATAATGCGGTATCGTGCCAGTATATTATCGGGACAGATCGAAATTTTCGAAACAGAAGATCAACAAACAAAGGTAGTATGTTCTATTCCATATAATAATTAGAAAAATGGTGGACTCTTATGTCAACAACATTTAAAAAAAGTATAGTTATCGTTGATGATCACCCATTAATGCGCAAGGGACTTGCTCTAACCCTTGATTCCGATCCGAAATATGAGGTGATTGAGCAACTTGAACGCGGCGAAGAACTTATCCAACGATTGGATGAACTCAGCCCTGATTTGATTATTGTAGATGTATCGCTTCCGGGTATGAGCGGTCTTGAGCTAGTAAAGCACATAATATCTCAAAAAGAAGACCAGAAAATGCTAGTTGTCTCACGACATGATGAATCGCTTTATGCAGAGCGGGTAATAAGAGCCGGAGCCAAAGGGTATGTTATGAAACTGGAAGCCAGTGAGGTTTTGCTTAAAGCCGTTAGAAAGGTCATGAATGGCAGTATCTACGTAAGTGAAGAAGTAAGTGAGCGGTTACTGCTGGGGATGGCACGGGGACAAAAAGAGGTGATGGAGTCGCCCATCGAAAAACTGAGCGATCGCGAACTGGAAGTTTTTGAGTTGACCGGCAAAGGAAACAGTACTCGTGATATTGCAGAAAAACTTCATCTATCAGTAAAGACTGTAGAATCGTATCGCGCCCGGATAAAAACAAAACTTAACCTTAAGAATGCTACCGAACTGATGGTCCACGCTGTTAAGTGGGTAGAGACGGAAAATTCCGGTATATCTTAAATCTATTGTTAAGAGAGAATTTGGTATCCTAATGTTGCAATACGGGGTTAAAATGGGCGATTTTGTGTAGGGAAATCACCTATTTTAAAAATTCTATTTCACTTACAGTTCTTCTATAGAACTTATTGCACATCTACTGTCTTGCATGTTTTATGTTCAATCACAGTTGGATTTTTACATCCTACTGCAACATAAATCAAAAAGGAAGGATAGGAGTTATTATGAAACAACTAAGAAGATATGAGCCATCGACTGCCCCGGTAAGCAATTTACGTAGAGAAATGGATCGCATTTTTAATGAGCTTATTCCGTACAACTGGAGACTTGACGAAACTGAAGCAGGCATGACAGCTTGGTCACCAACAACCGATATGTTTGAAACGGATGGAGAATATATTGTCGAAGTTGAGTTGCCTGGACTTGCTAAAAAAGATATTCAGATTAATTGTCAGGATAACGTTTTATCCATTCAAGGAGAACGTAAAAAAACGCATAAAGAAGAACGCCCGGGATATTTGCGTAGTGAGCGTTCATTTGGAGCTTTCAAACGGTCTATAATTCTGCCGGTTTCAATTGTTGAAGACAAAGTAAAAGCCGCCTTTAAGGATGGCATTTTGCGTGTTACCGTCCCCAAAGCTGAAAAAAGCAAGCGAAAAGAAGTACCTATTGATTAATTAACAGATTGCAAGTTGTTCTGGGCTGCGTGATAAGCGCAGCCCTTTAGTATTTCATCAAAGCAGACGTAGACGAGCATGAAAAACGTGGCTTTAATAACGGGAGCAGCTAATGAAGTTGATAATACCATAATTTGGCTTGCCTCATAAGAGGCATCATCTATAACATCGCATACCTTTTTAATTGATGAAGGATATGCCGCTCAATAAAACAGGAATAGATTATGGATAAAGCTCAAAAACCATTTGTATGTTGGCTGGACGATGTGGATCAAGAAAATTTAGCTGAGGTAGGAGGGAAAAATGCATCACTAGGAGAGATGCTGAAGCACCTTACGAACAAAAATATTAATGTCCCTATAGGCTTTGCAACGACCTCACAATGTTATCGTAAATTCTTTGATGATAATGGGTTAAGAGATCCAATTGAAAAAATTTTAGATCAATATCACCGCCAAGAAATAACGGTAGAAGACGCCGGAAGAGCCATTAGAAAACGTATTGAAAATGGAGTGTTCCCGATTCCAATTGCAGAAGATATTCGCAAATTTTACCGGCAATTGTGTGATAGATATGATATGCCTAATGTGGATGTTGCGGTTCGCAGTAGTGCTACCGCCGAAGATCTTCCCGGGGCCAGTTTTGCGGGATTGCAGGAAACCTACCTAAATATTCGAGGCGAAGAAGAATTGCTGAGAGCCTGTCGCAAGTGTTATGCCTCTTTGTTTACAGCCCGAGCTATTGTTTATCGCGAAGAAAAGGGATTTGATCATTTTAAGGTCGCTCTTTCGGTTGGAATCCAGAAAATGATCAGAGCTAATGATTCTTGTTCTGGAGTCATTTTTACACTGGACACTGAATCGGGATTTCCCGATGTCGTTATCATTAATGGCGCTTGGGGGCTGGGCGAAAATATTGTTCGGGGAGTAGTAAATCCCGATGAATACACTGTCTTTAAACCACTTCTTGAAAAAAAAGGAGTGGTGCCAATAATTGAGAAAAAACTAGGCAGCAAAAAACAAAAGCTAATTTATGCATTCAATGAAGACAGCAAAGTTCAAAATATATCCACAACAGCCGAAGAACGTATCACATTTGTATTATCAGATAAGGAAATTTTGACACTTGCTCGCTGGGCTACTGTTATCGAAAAGCATTATGGATATCCCATGGATATAGAATGGGTGAAAGATGATCGTACAGAGCAGCTATATATTGTACAGGCTCGTCCCGAAACAGTTCATTCCATAGATCAAAATCAGCATATTTTTGAGAACTATCATTTAAAAGAAAAAGACCCCTCTACTATCTTAACAGGTCTAAGTATTGGTAGTAAAATTGTTAATGGCACAGTTAAAAAAATACATTCAGTTGATGATCTTGCAGATGTAACTGGTGACGATATTTTGGTTACTCTAATGACTGAACCGGATTGGGTGCCATCTATGAAAAAGGCTGCTGGCATTATTACCGATGCAGGCGGGCGCACCTGTCATGCTGCTATTGTGAGTAGAGAGCTGGGTATACCGGCTATTGTGGGTACACAACATGGAACTTCTGTACTTAAAGATGGTCAACCGATTACACTATCATGCGCCGAGGGCGATGAAGGGAAAGTATTTGAGGGATTGCTGGATTATCAGGTCGAGGAGATTAACTTGGGCGAATTACCAACTCCTAAAACGAAGATTATGCTCAATCTGGCGATTCCGGAATCGGCTTTTAAATGGTGGAAAATGCCTGTAAAGGGGGTTGGGCTAGCTAGGATGGAGTTTATAATCAATCAGCATATAAAGATTCATCCAAAGGCATTAATTAATTTTGAAAAGGTATTACAAGAGCATGATCGCGAGAAGATCAGAAAGTTAACAACTGGTTACAAGGACAAAACCACTTTTTTTGTGGATCATCTCGCTCAGGGAATTGCCAAAATAGCAGCTTCTCAATATCCAAACCCGGTAATTGTACGCACCAGTGATTTTAAGACCAATGAATACGCTGACCTGTTGGGAGGAAGCATGTTTGAGCCCAAAGAATCAAATCCGATGCTGGGCTGGAGGGGGGCCTGTCGGTATTACAGTGAGGGATATGCTGATGGTTTTGCATTGGAGTGTAAAGCGCTAAAAAAAGTCCGGGAGCAAATAGGGCTGGATAACGTCATTATTATGATCCCGTTTTGCCGTACGATTGATGAGGCCAAAAAGGTGTTAAATGTTATGAAGTCTCATGGACTTGAGCGTGGTCAAAATGGACTACAGATTTATATGATGAGCGAAATTCCTTCAAATGTCTTCTTAGCTCGTAAATTTGCTCAATATTTTGATGGATTTTCAATTGGTTCCAATGACTTGACTCAACTTATTTTAGGGGTTGATCGTGATTCTGCGGAATTGTCATATTTGTTTGATGAGAATAATGAGGCAGTCATTGAAGCCATCAGACAAATTATTGATCGGGCTCATGAAAAGGGCAAAGTCGTCGGCTTTTGCGGGCAGGCACCGAGTGATGATCCTGCTTATGCGGCTTTTTTAGTTGAAGAAGGCATCGATTCTATTTCCGTAAATCCCGACAGTATTATAGATGTGTTGCAAGCGGTAGGAAAGGCCGAGGAAAAGTTGAGGGCTGTCCATGGATAACATTAATAATCATACCACAGATAGTCTGACAAGAGATCCACAGGGTTATGAGTCAGCCAAAGGCAGGGTTGTTCGTGTTCGCGGGAGTGTCATCGATATTTCGTTTAATGATAAATTGCCTCCGATAAATACAAAGCTTGTTATTGTACGTGAAAACACTGCTGACGTAGTTGCGGAGGTTGTTGCTCACATTAATAGCAAAAAAGTTCGTTGCATGGCCCTAAATCCCACTCAGGGACTGTCTCGAGGAATAGAAGTGCAAAAAAATGGTGAGCCCCTGACTGTGCCTGTAGGTAGAGAGTTGCTGGGTAGAGTCGTCGATGTTTTTGGAGATCCTCTTGATTTTGGAGATCCGATAACTTCCCAAAAGAAATCAATACACAGTAAAAGCATTCCATTAACCTCACATTCCCGAAGTAGTGAAATATTGCATACCGGCATAAAAGCGATTGACCTTCTGGCACCAATTGAGCGTGGAAGTAAAGCTGGTTTATTTGGCGGGGCCGGAGTTGGAAAAACGGTGCTTATTATGGAGTTGATCCGCAATATAGTAGAAGGATATCAAGGAATAAGCATCTTTTGTGGAATTGGTGAGCGTTGCAGAGAAGCTGAAGAGCTATATCGAGAAATTAGTGAATCGGGAGTACTGCCAAATACGTTGATGCTATTTGGTCAAATGAATGAAGCACCTGGAGCCCGTTTTCGAGTTGGCCATGCCGCTTTAACCATGGCAGAGTATTTTCGGGACCGTGAACGCCGGGATGTTTTACTTCTTATTGACAATATTTTCCGTTTTATACAGGCAGGAGCTGAGGTTTCAGGCCTGATGGGAAAAATTTCATCGCGCATGGGATATCAGTCGACCATGGGGACAGAACTTGCTGAGCTTGAGGAACGAATAAGTAGCACCAAAAACGGGGCTATTACTTCGGTACAGGCCGTTTATGTTCCGGCGGATGATTTTACTGATCCGGCAGTGGTACACACCTTCGCCCATCTTTCTGCATTTATTGTGCTTTCAAGGGAACGAGCCAGTCTTGGTTTATATCCGGCTATAGATTTGCTTGAATCCGGTTCAAAGATGCTTTCTCAGACAGTGGTAGGCAGACGCCATTACCGGGTTGCACAGCAAGTTAAAGAGACTCTGGCTCATTATGAGGAGCTGAAGGATATCATATCGATGCTGGGATTAGAAGAGCTGGCCCCAGAAGATCAACGGTTGGTAAAACGAGCACGTCGGCTGGAGCGTTTTTTTACTCAACCCTTTTCGGTTACCGAGCAGTTTACGGGTACCGAAGGCGTTATGGTATCACTCGAAGATACTATTGAAGGGTGTGATGCTATCTTACAGGATAAATTCCCAGATATGAGTGAACAGGATTTTTACATGATTGGGTCAATAAAAAATGCAGTGGGTAAGAATGTATGAGTTATAAGTATATGACATTGAACATTATGACACCGGAGCAAAAGAGAACTTTTGAGGGGGTCACAAAAATTATTGCTGAAGCCCAAAATGGTTCATTCTGTCTGAAACCACGCCATAATGATTATGTGGCAGCGCTGGTTCCGGGAATATTGAACTTTGTAGAGGGTGAAACGGAAACCTTTATAGCTGTCAATACGGGCATCCTCATAAAGCAAGCAAACAACGTGCTGATATCTGTACGGTATGCCATAGAAGGGGATGATCTTGATGATTTGGATAGGGTGGTTCAAGAAGAATTTTATGTATTGGATAAGAAAGAACAGGATACACAAATAGCACTTGAACAGCTTCAGGCTGATTTTATTAGACGATTTGTTGAACTGCAAAAAATAGGGAACTAAAGTCGTATTTAATATGGCTGACCAAAACCACAAAACCGAAAAGCAGTTTGAAGAGCAGATAAAAGAAAAATCACGGCGTAAGATTGAAGCACGCAAGGAAAAAGATCGTGGCCTTTGGTACGGGGTAGGCATGTTTGGCCTAGTAGGATGGTCGGTTGCGATGCCGACATTGCTTTTTCTCGCACTGGGTATATGGATTGATTCACGATACCCGAGCCAGTATTCATGGACGCTGATGTTACTTGTGATTGGTATTGCGATAGGTTGTTTAAATGCTTGGTATTGGGTCAGCAGTGAGAGTCAACAAAAATGATAATAGGACAACGGTGGAGGT
>CAYNKF010000060.1:0-9816 GCA_964397705.1 uncultured Balneolaceae bacterium
TGTGAATTCTTTAATACATCGAATGGTCGAATCTATGTATATGGAACTGTCGTGTCAAGTAAAAAAGCCCATTTTAATTCATTAAGTGGACTTTTTCCAAAAAATGTGGTGATTTATAATTGATTTCAGAAAAATAAATCAAGTTTTGCTGCTTTTGATAGCTGTAGTTTGTTCTAATTTTGGGATTTGGTTAAAATCCCGGGCTGTGGTAAGTCTTACGGTATGAGTAAAATTAGTGAATTCATCTGGAATTTGATCTTCTTCGAATTCTGGATCCATTGTATCCCAGCTTAGGTCATTTTTGGATTTATCATTCGTAAATATTTCCGATTCGTCAGACTTGGAAAAAAGAAATAGCTCATCAGCCTGTAACTCTTCGAACAAAAAGGTGGCAAGACGTGGTAGAGATATTGGTTCAACTTTATCTTCAGTAGTGTTTTGGACCAGCGTAGATAGTAGCAATACTGATTGGCTGGGCAGTGTGTCCAAAAATGAATGATCGAGCGTTAGCCTCTCATTTTGCCGGGTTATAAGATTTCGCTGGTATGGATTAAGGCCTACAGCGGATACGCCCTCATCAGCGAAAAGGGCAACCAGCCGGTTGTTGAGATCTTTAATACTACGCACGGTAGCTTCATCTCGCATCACTCCCGTCTGAATAATACGCTCTGTGTATTCGCTGTCGGAATGAATGATAATGGGGCGTAGATCAGAATTGCCTTGTTGTTGCGAAAGTGAACGGGCCAGACTGGTTAGAAAAACCCCGTTATCTAAATGATCATAATCGAGTGCTGCAATGTATTTCATATAAAATTGAGTGAATTATCTATTTGAAAGTGATGAAGAACTAAAACTGTGGGGTAGGAGATCTTCGCTAAAGTGAATAGATTCGGAATCATCAGCATGATGCAAGTGAATTTGTTTCTTTGGCAGGTGTTCAATTATAACCTGTCGACAGGCACCACATGGACTGCTGAATTCTCCTTTGCGGGTGTGTATTTCAAGGCTGATTAATTTCTGACTGCCAAAAGTAAGTGCTTTTGCAATGGCAACGCGTTCGGCGCAAAGTACCATATTCCAAGAAGTACATTCAATGTTTACGCCCGTAAAATAACCTTGTTCTGTTTCTATTATCGCCGAAACCGGAAAATCTGATTCGTCTACAACAGCCCTATCCAACAGCAGTTTAAGCTGTTCTATTTTGTTAATATCAGAATCCAAAACTGGATTTCTGAAGGTAATATTTTGTAGTTCATTGCTGTCAAGGGAATTGGTCGTAAACCCAAATTCTTTTTCCCAGCTTGGTATCATGGATGTATTAATTTCATCCGTAAAAAGTTCAACGGGTTTATGCCCCTCGCTAAGGCAGTAAAAAAGGGCATTTTGGGTAGCGCTGATACTTAATGGATAAGAAATATTTTCGATACGTACACCGGGAAACCATTTTCCGCTTTTACTGCGAACAACAGCTGCTGTAGCCTTTTTGGAATAGGGTACATAGTTGTGATCGTAAAGGTCGTTAATATCCATTAGTCTATGATTGATGAAACAACCGCATCCGCTACTTCTGCTCGTATATTGCTGATGTTTTTACCGTATGATCGGTACGGATACGTTCGATTTGTTAAAATGATAATTGCCAGATCGCGCTCAGGATCAATCCAGTAGCTGGTACCGGTAAAACCTAAGTGTCCAAACGTTTTTTTACTGGTCAAAGATCCAGCCGTACTGTTTTTGCCGCTTTTGCGGTCAAAACCGTAGCCGCGGTTACTGTGTTTGGCCTGTCGTTTAGTAAATTTTTCAATGGTTGAGGGTTCCAGATAGCGGCGACCGGCATACCATCCATCATTCAGTAGCATCTGGCAAAAGATGGCCAGATCTCTGCCGCTCGAAAATAATCCCGCATGGCCGGCAACGCCATTTAAAAAATAGGATCGTTCATCATGCACATCTGCATGGACCGTGGTATCCCGAAAAACCGTGTCTATTTCGGTAGGAGGGATACGGTCGATAAAGTATTCGCCCATTTTTTTTGGATTGAAAAAAGTGGAAGACATCCCCAATGGATAATAAAATGTTTCTCTGAGATATTGGTCAAGCGACCGGCCGGTAACTTGTTCAATAATTTCTCCAAGCAATATAAACCCGAGATCGCTGTATCGATAATCGGTTCCGGTTTCATAGGTAAGCGGCTCATTCTTTATAGCCTCGATGATTTCTTTTTCTGATTTCAGGGAATCAACATACACCCGAAAAGGAGGGAGCCCCGAATTGTGCAAAAGGAAATTTTCTATAGTGATATTCTTCTTTTTGTCCTTCGAAAATGAAGGGATGTATTTCCCAATCTTATCTTTAAGACTGATTTTTTCTTCTTCCACCAGCTTCATCACTGCAGCCGTAGTAGCTGTTACTTTTGTGAGTGAAGCCAAGTCATAAACCGCGTCTTCTTTGATGGGGTTGAGCTTTTCGTATGTTTCATATCCAAACCCCTCTTGGTATGCAATGTTACCATCTTTAAGGACAGTAACTACACCGCCCGGAAAGGTAGAATCAAATATCGCCTCATTCATAATGTGGTCGATATTACGAAGCGAATCCCCGGACAAGCCCGATACTTCGGGTTCGTCGTAACGCACTGCGGTTTGCGGGAGATACAGCCCATGATTGACAGAGTACAAGCCCGGAATACTGATAGGAAGTCGTCCGCCTATTTCTGACCCGCCAAATAGTGCGGGAACGGTACTTTTTACTTGATGACCATTAGCTGACCAAGCTAAAAGCTGCACATCGGTTTCCGGCAAATCCTGAACTACATACGGATTCCCAAAAGCAGCTAAAACGGAGGGCTTTTCGTGAGTTAGTTTTTTTAGAAAGGGCAATTGCTCATTGTCAAGCTGTACTTTTTGCCCTGATTTTACGTAGATAAATGAACCAATGATGATAAGGTCCGCACTACGAGCTTCTTCTATCATTTCCTGCTTGTCTTCTTTGCTGGTCCGTTGGTCTAGCAGGTGAGAACTCACATCGGGATGATAATCTTTGAGCTGTGAGACAAAAGAAGAACCCGTATGTCCGTTTTTTCCATCTGATACCGATACTACCATTACTTTGGGGAATTCAGATGCTCGTATAGGTAAAATATCTCCCTTGTTTTTAAGCAGCGTTAGCGATTTTCTGCTGATTTCTTCAGCAATTAACTGATTATTACGGGTATTGATATCAGTACTTAAATCATCAATATTTATTTTCTTGTCTTTGAAAAGACCTTGTTGTTTTTTCCAGTTGAGGAGCTTGCGTACAGAATTATCAATACGTTTTTCTGATATTTGACCTGATGTAACAGCCTGTTCAATTTCGTGAAGAGCTGTTAATTCGTCTGGACTCAGCAACATGAGGTCGACACCTGCTTTCAAGGCTTTCACAACGGCTTCACCCGGGGAGAAATGGGAAGAGATACCTCGCATATCCAACCCATCACTTACAACTACTCCTTCAAAATTCAAGGTATCTCTGAGTATTCGATTGAGTATGTTGGCGTCCATTGTGGCGGGTAATGCAGAGTCAGAACTTATTTCTGGGAATGAGATATGGGCACTCATTATACTATTGACTCCATTATCAATGGCCGAACGAAAAGGCACAAGTTCGAGACTATCAAGGCGGGTATAATCGTACTTGATTACAGGTAATGATAGATGAGAATCGATATCTGTATCTCCGTGGCCCGGAAAATGTTTGGCTGTGGGAATCACTTCCTCAGACTGTACTCCTTCAATAAATTTATTCCCATATTCTGCAACTATATGGGGATCGCTCGAAAATGAACGAACATTAATGACCGGATTCATCGGATTGTTGTTTACATCCACAACCGGAGCAAAAATCTGATTTACCCCTAGCGCTTTAGCTTCCTGAGCTGTTATTTTACCCATCCAGTAAGCATAGTCGGGATTTTGGGTCGCTGCGACCCCCATGGCATGTACAAATCGCGTCGCACCTTTAATCCGCATTGCGGCTCCATATTCCATATCTTGGGTGATCCACAGCGGAATTTTTGAGGCGCGCTGGAGTTTGTTGGTTAAAACGGCTTGTCCATAAACAGTTCCGTTGAAGAATACGAGTCCGCCAATGTTGTACTCTTGGATGTGGCGTAGCAATTGTTGATAAGACTGACTATCGTTGCTTTTATAATCTCCATAAGTGCGAATAAAAAACAGCTGACCAATTTTTTCTTTAAGCGACATCTCTGCAAGCAATGAATCAACAGTTATGGGATCTGCTACCTTTTTATTCAGGTCAGCCGCTTGGCGTTCTTCGGTATTCGGCCTGTGCTTAGTAATATTATTGAGTACACTTTCTTGCTTTATACTCCCAACCGGAGGTGAGGTTGAAGTCGTTTTTTGGGATGCTGAGCATGATTGAGTTGAGAAAAGTAAAACCGTACTGCATATGACCAGCAGTAATATGTTTTTAGTAGAGATTTTCAATTGTTTAGCCATAGATTTTCAAAAATAATATATGCCGATCCTAGATTGATGATAACATAGCTGAATGCCGTTGCGGAGTCAACACCAGCGAGAAAGCTAATTGATTAAAACTATTCGTCTTCAGGTATGAAAGTCATTGTTTTAAATTGATTTTCATCAAAAAACGTACTGTCCTGATATAAGAATTTATATTGACCATTGAGCCAGCTTTCTGTTTGATCGCCATAATATTGTGAAAGGGGATTCCCGGATTGACCGGTGGGATTAATAGACCAGGTTTTGCTTAGATCGGAAAAATCAATAATACGTCGTATTGACGGTCCAAGTACCATTTTATATGGATCATTCCAGCTGTATTCCCCGTTATTGACGCTCATGTCATGTCCGCTTACAGGATGCGGGCCATTATTGAGCAAGTTATTAACGATCAGTTTTAGTGCTTGTGGGGCATTGGGGTCTTCAACGGCTTGTCCAAAAAGCTGGGGCTTGAAGGTGATGGTGTGTAATTGCTCCCATCTCCACTCAAAGGGTTCCTTGCCATAGTTTTGCTGCAAAAAATTGGTGGCTTCAGCCATACTTTTCTTGATCATGCTGTTGCGGGTTTCGGTGGTATCTTCGGTACTGATATCATCAAAAAAGGTACTTCCGTTCCGTAGAAAACGGCTTAGTGCCCGGATGGGCATAGAGGAGAATCGCACAAAATTCTGATAACCCGTTTCGCCCATCTCATCAGCAAAAGTGTTTTTTGCAAGATGAAGTAAGAAGACATCCATTATAGAGGCTGCAGTTTCTGACTCCCCATAAGTGAAATCCCAGTTTTCCAGGTAGGAAATGGCGGTTTCAAATTTAGGTTGACCGCTGTTTTTCAAGACCGGAAGAATAAGCTGTGAAAGATCGCGCGAGAATTTAGAATAGGTATCGTTTTGCATCTGCTGGAAGAGTTGTGGAGAAAGTTGTTCATTTTCTGTCAAGTACTGCTCAATCCGATCGATGCGGGAACCCGGCTCCCAGTATACCGAAATATAGTAGGGATAATCATCGTCGGTGGGAGAGGTGTTGGCATTGGCAACCCAGCCGCGATCGGGATTAATAACCGTAGGAAGCTGTTCATCGGGTACATAACCCTGCCAGTCGTGTTCGGTATTCCAGCCTTCGCGCAACAAAATTGGATATTCATCCCGGATAGGAATATTAGCCATCGAGAGCTGGGCAATATTACCGGCTTTATCAGCATAGATAAAATTTTGTCCCGGTACCTTAAAATTGTAAGCACCTTTTTGAAATTCCTCAAAAGATTGAGCCCAGTTAATGGTTAGCAGTGCTTCGATCTCATTGGTTACCTCGTAACCGGTCCACTGCATAGAAATAGCGCGGTCTTTAGTGTACCTTTGTTCGGGATAAACGTCAGAAATTACAGGTCCGTGATTGGTGAGCTTGCGGGTAAAGAGCGTATCATCTGCTCCTTTGATCTTTATAACTTCTTTTTGGATTTCGAACTCATCATAAACCGCTTCATTTGCCAGTGAATCGATAACGTATTCCTTGGGATTTTCAGAATTTACTGCCTCCACAAAAAAGTCGGTGTCGTCCAGCATGATATTAGTCAACGACCAAGCCAAGTGATCGTTTTGCCCTAAAATCATAATAGGCGCACCGGCAAGCGTAGCCCCTGAGAGGTTTCTCCCATTGACATTCAAATGGGTTTCGTACCATTTGCCGGGCATATTCAAGCCCAGATGTGGATCACCTGCTAAAAGAGGTGCCTCGGTAGATGATTTTTCGGCGCTGACCGCCCAGGCGTTACTACCCACGTGCGAACCTTGTCGTCCCATAATTTTGTTGAGAGTTTCATTTTTTTCGACCAGGGGCATCAGTGTTTGCGCCCAGCTGGAATCAGCTGTATGATTATCACTTAGAAATCTTGTATCCGGTAGCAGCTGGGAGAATTTATCCTCTGATAGAGTATCAGCAAAATAAGCGTAGTTCAATTCTGATTTCCAGGCCAAATTAAGTTCCCAGGCCATCATGCGTGCCAAGGCAATAGAATGGGTTGGTGTCCATGGAATGGGCTCCATATCAGCCAACGTAAACTGTATGGGAAGACTTTTGGGATTATGTTTGACATACGAGTTTACGCCGGCGGAATAAGCCTGAAGTAAGTTTTCGGTGGAATCGGAGAGAGTGGGGGCAATTTGTTGTGCTATATCCCAAAAACCAAGGGTACGCTGTAGTTTGTCATAGGGAAGAAGATCTTTTCCCAGAAATTCGGCAAATCGACCTTCAGCAGCCATTTGGCTCAAGGTCATCTGCCATAGGCGATCCTGCGCGTGGACGTATCCTAATGCATAGTACAAATCATCTTTGTTACCTGCATAAATATGTGGAACACCATGGGTATCCCAGTGGATGTCAACCTGTTGCTCAATGATATCGTGGATTTGGGTGGATTGGTAGTCGGGCAGCGGGCGATAGAAGGTCCAGTAGATGGCAAGACTTCCGATTCCAATAATTAGGATGAGCAGAAAAAGGGCGATGCGTAAAAATTTATTCATAAGAAAGCGTAAAAAGTTGATGGTAGAACGCGAATGTAGCAAACATAGCAATTAATGGGTAACCGGAAAAAGGTCATGTTTCAGTAGTTAATGAAATCTTACCTTTATTTGAAGTTGAGATAGCATTTAGCAACGCTTTTACACTTGTAACCATTGAAAATGCTTTAGAAAATCAATACTCTCTTTTATCAGTAAATAACATCTAATTGTAATAAATTTTTAGTGATATGGATATTAAGAAGGTAGCAGTAATTGGCGGCGGTACCATGGGTAACGGTATTTGTCATGTCTTTGCCATGAACGGTATTCCGGTAAACTTAGTAGAGATGAATCAAGAGTTGGCAGATGAGGCGTTGGCGACCATCGATAAAAATCTGGAACGCATGGTTAAAAAAGAGAAGATCGATGCAGAGCAGAAAGTGCAGACTCTGGAAAATATTGATACACATACCGATACTAGTGATGCGGTGAAAGATGTAGATCTGGTTATTGAAGCCGTGCCGGAAAACTTTGAGCTCAAGAAAAAGGTATTTGATGATATCGATAAATCAGCGCCGGATAAGACTATATTGGCTTCCAATACCTCATCTATATCAATAACAAAATTAGGCGCAACCACTTCTCGTCCCGAGCGATTTATCGGAATGCATTTTTTTAATCCCGTGCCGGTGATGAAGCTGGTTGAGGTTGTTCGCGGTCTGGATACGGATGAAGAGGTTGTTGAGATTATTGAAGAAACAGCAAGGCTGTTGAATAAAAATCCGGTTGAAGTAGCTGATTATCCCGGTTTTGTATCCAACCGAGTGTTGATGCCGATGATTAACGAAGCGATCTATTGTGTATATGAAGGCGTTGCTGAGCCCGAAGACGTGGATCAAGTTATGAAGCTTGGAATGGCACATCCGATGGGGCCGTTGCGGCTGGCTGATTTTATCGGTCTGGATGTTTGCCTGGATATTCTAAATGTGCTTCATGATGGGTTTAAAGATCCAAAGTATCGACCGTGTCCGTTATTAGTTAAGATGGTGGATGCCGGTAAACTCGGGGATAAATCGGGGGAAGGATTCTATACGCATGACTAAAAAAGTGCAATTTTTTTAACATTAAGCCCTCAGGAATTTGTATTCTTGAGGGCTTTTATTTTCCTACCAAAACTTCCAATAGTAAAGGTAGTGTTTAAGGCGACCTATGAAATGTTGGCCTTGGAACCATCCGAAAACAAAGCATAAAATTAAGAGGGTATAAATAAGTACTGTTGTTAAACTACTGGCAATGGTCGTTACTGCGTGATAGCCAGAAAGCATATAAATGCCTCCTAAACCTATACCGGGAAACATCCAGAAAGCTATAATATTGATTAGCACAAAGCCAAGGAAAGCACTTAACAAGGCGTGGGTTAGTCGTTCGGTTAATGTAGGTATCCGTTCGTGGTTACGCTCATCAATATGTAATCCATTCTCACTCAATGCCGGCCATTTTGTTGTTCTATGATTGGTAATTTTTTAAAAGTAATTGATAAATAAAAAAATCTCCCAGTAGTTTTTTGCTATATAGGTGTTTTAAGCTGTAAAAAAATGTTTCTCGTTTCCATTTTTATCATATTCTTGTTATTTGTTGAGGTCTTAACTTTTATTGAAAACGGGATTTATATGAAAATTTTCAAACCACTTCTTCTCATCGCCTTTTGCACGTTGATGACTATTTCAAATGGTCAGGCGGAAGGTTTCGAACCTACAGTTCTAACTCATAGTTCACTTTTGACACTACAGTCTGATACGACTGATACCGCAACGACCAAAGAGGCGGATTTACCTCTTGAAGCCGAGCGTCTTGTTGATATAAGTACTTCCGAGGGTACTTGGATATCGGTGGATGTAAGTCCGGATGGCCAGCAAATAGCTTTTGATCTGTTGGGTGACATCTATACCATGCCTTTTGAAGGCGGTGAGGCTGAACAACTTACCGATGGAATGGCCTTCGATGCCCATCCAAGGTACAGCCCTGATGGAAAAAATCTGTTATTCACCTCCGACCGGGACGGATCCGATGAGGTCTGGTACATGAACTTGGAAACCGAAGAGTTGCATCAGGTTACGAAGGGTAAGGATAATCGTTATCCCTCTGCCGAATGGACTCCAGGCGGAGACTATATTATTGCAGCCAAAGGTGGATTGACCAATAAATTATGGATGTATCACAAAGATGGGGGAAGCGGCGTACAGCTGATTGATGAACCGGAAAACCTGAGAACGATAGATCCGGCTGTAAGTCCCGATGGACGTTTTATTTACTATTCTCGTCGGATGGGAGCATGGAATTACAATGCACAGCTTCCACAATATCAGTTGGGAGTTTATGATCGTGAGAATGGGGAAACAAGTACGATAACATCCCGATACGGTTCAGCTTTTACTCCTGTTGTTTCGCCGGATGGTAAATGGCTGGTATACGGTTCTCGCTATGAGGATCAGACAGGCTTGGTGATTCGCAATCGTGATAATGGAGATGAGCGGTGGCTGGCGTATCCCGTACAGCGCGATGAGCAAGAGTCACGTGCAACGATGGGTGTTTATCCCGGAATGTCATTTACGCCGGATGGGGAAGAGCTGGTGGCTTATTACGGAGGAAAACTATGGCGTATCCCGATTGATGGCGGTGAGGCAAAAGAGATTCCGTTTGAAGTTGATACCGAAATTGAGCTTGGTCCGCGTCTGGATTTCGATTATCCCATCAGCGATGACAAAGAAGCAATTGCCACGCAAATACGAGATGCAGAG
>CAYNKF010000061.1:0-9770 GCA_964397705.1 uncultured Balneolaceae bacterium
ATTCTGTTAATCGATGGTGACTGATTGTTATAATGGTTCAAAGATTCCAAAATAACTCCAATCTCCTTTTCCCAGTTTTTATCAAAAATCCCTTCAAAGAAAATATCGTCTGGGAATTTCGACATACCTCCAAAATGTTGGGCCGTTTCTTCGTAAATATCAGTAAGAAGATCAACATCACTGGCAAAAACGGCTTCTCGCGGGAGCTTCATTTCCAATACATCCGTTTGAACACAATCTCCATGATCGTCATGAAACTGCTTTAAAGCCTCCTCAATGCCTTTCAGATGTTCTTTATAATCCGAAATAGTTTCTGTTCTTTTACCCAGAATTGAAAATACAAAGGGCTCTTCCGCTTCAGCAAAAAGCGTTTCGGCGTATGGCTTTAACTCATCCAGTCGACCGGCGGGAATGATATATCTCGAAAGCATCCAAGAGTCATCATGCTTTCGATATTTACTATACTTTTGAAGAGAGGTATCAAGCGAAAGATTGGCCGGCGGAAATAATCCGGCATAATCAATAATCTCCCGCATAAATGCTTTAATACTTGCTTTCATCAGCCTGTTATTCCGTTGGACATTATTCATTTCACTTGCTATAGATAAGCAATCTAATGCAAGGTTACTAAATCCAATATAATCGCATCAGCAATTTTTATTCCTTCGTCAGTCAAAGTAATCGTCTCATCAACTTTAACCTTGCCCTCCTGCTCACAGTTCTTAAGATAATCCAGCTGACGGCTACTTAGCTTGTAACCATATCGCTCAGAAAGCTCTCGCTTTTCTACCCCCTTTCTGGTGCGCAATCCCATCATCAATCGTTCTTCCGCCAACTGAGTTAGCGAAAGTTCTTCTCTTTCAGGATGATCTTCATCTCGCAAATATTTCCGCAGATCCTGCTCGTTTTCCCATCTTTCGGCATTATCGTCCCACCAAAACGAATGCGCTCCCGGCCCTAATCCCAAATAGTTTTTGTGTTCCCAGTAATTACTATTGTGGATAGCTTCTTTACCCGGTAAACTGTAGTTACTTACTTCATAACGCTCAATTCCATGGTTACTGAATAGTTGGTTAATAATATCAAAATGATCGGCAACCTTGTCATCTTCGGGTGGAGCAATACGTCCCAGCTCAACTTGTTTACCCAACCGTGTTTTAGGTTCGATAGTGAGAGAATAAGCCGAGACATGTGGAGGATCAAACCCCAAAAGCGTATTGACATCGCGCTCGAGTTGCTGGACCGACTGACCGGGATTGCCGTAAATAAGATCAACGGTAAACGAGTTAAAATCGGACGCACTCAATAGCTCCAAGCACTTTAAGGCTTCCTCACTGGAGTGAGCGCGGTGCATAAATTCCAATAACTCGGGCTCAAAACTTTGGACCCCCATGCTGGCACGGCTTATGCCCAGCGATTTCAAATCCGCAAGAAACTGTCCCGATACATCATCGGGATTCATCTCTAATGTAATTTCGTGCTCATTTATATCAAAAATATCATAGAGCACCTCCATTATCTGCTCTAATTGCGACGGTTCAAGCAGCGAGGGTGTCCCTCCCCCAAAATAGATTGTTTCTACCGTTTCTTCAGCGAACTTCGAACCTTTATAACTATTAATATCCTCAACCAATCGCTGCACAAAATGCTCCCGCTCCGATGTGCGCGTAACGAAATAGAAATCACAATATGAGCAAGCCTGCTTGCAAAATGGGATATGAAGGTAGATTCCGGACATGAGAATTAGGAATTATAAATTAAGAATTAGCTATTGGGAAAAGGTGATCCCTAATTCCTCTTTCTAATTAAACTTCCGAATCGTAAAACGGATTAATCTCATAGGTATCTTTTTGCATGTAAGCACGGGCGTACTTCACGTAGTTGTCTGAGTGCTCTTTAATAGATTTAATCTCTTCATCGGTAAGGCTTCGCTTTTTCTCAACAGGACTGCCCATATATAAGTAACCGGATTCCAACCTTTTGCCCGGCGGTACCAGGCTTCCCGCAGCTACAATCACATCAGATTCTATCGTTGCGTCATCAAGTACTGTAGCATGAATGCCAATAAGTACCCGATCATGGATTGTGCAGCCGTGAATCATTGCGTTGTGCCCTACCGTTACTTCGTCCCCAATCTGTGTGGGCCCGGTCTGATTCCTCACATGAATACACGTATTATCCTGAATATTGGATCGCTCTCCGATCTTAATCCAGTTTACGTCTCCACGGATGGTAACATTGAACCAGATACTGCTTTCATCTCCAAGCGAAACATCACCAATGATATCAGCGCTGGGTGCCACAAATACCGAATCAGGATAGCCCGGCTTTTTATCAATAAATTCGTAAATCATAGTACCAGCATATCAATGTTATTCTTCAACATACTGTTGTACCAGTTGATCAAATTCCTGGAAATTGCGAGGCAGAGGATCAACCTTATCCCCTTCAATAAAAAAGGTAGGCGTAGCATTAACACCTGCGTTGCGCCCCTCTTGTCGCTCTTCCATCACTATTTTCTGAGTTTCAGAAGCATTAAGGTCATTTTTGAACTGGTCGATATCCAACTCCAGCTCTCTGGCGTATTTCACAAAAATGGATGTTGGGCTGCCCGAACCAGACCATCGCTTCTGATTTTCAAACAACAGGCTGTGCATCTCATAAAACCTATCCTGATTTTTTGCCGCTTGCGCAGCACGCGCCGCCAGTGCTGCATACCGGTGCGAATTCAACGGGAAATATTTCATTTTGAACTCCACCTTGTCGCCGTATTTTTCCTTTACTTTTTCAACAATGGGATGAAAATAGGCGCAGGCGGGACATTGATAATCACTGTATTCGACTATAGTTATGGGCGATTGGTCACTTGAATTTTCTTGTGCCGTTGTCTGATTCCACTTTCCTATCCCAAAAATTAATCCGGCAATTAGAAAACACGTAATAGCTACTTTTTTCATCTGATTAAGAGTATATGTTAAAAGTTAATTTCAAAATTAATCTTGTTGTGGTATTAACGAAACAATTCAGCTTTAATTTGATGAGGCATCCTGAATCATATCTAAACGAGTTTGCTTAAACTCATTACCTTGCCGCCAGGTCTGCATTTCATCAGCATTGGAAATTCGATATCCCGCATCAAAAAACAGGCGCACATCTTCTTTCATTCCTGACAGATCCCAATGAGTATTTATTTCATCATTGACGTTATGGTAATTGGCATCCTGCAGGCTGTCAACCATAGCAGAATATCCTTCCGGCTTGTCAATAAACTCGGTTCCCGGATTGGGGAATATAGCCGGTATTCCCTTTTTGGCCAGTGAAAAATGATCCGAACGATAGAAATATCCCCGATCAGGATGCGGATCGGGTTTCACTACCCTTCCCCGCTCCTCGGCAACCATTTCTATAACATCGCTTACACTATTTCGATCATACCCGATAAGCACTAAATCTTTCGTTTTACCATAGACATTCATGCCATCCAGATTGATATTTGCCGTCACTTTTCCGGGATGTACAGTCGGATTTTCGGCCCAGTATTGTGATCCAAGCAGTCCTACTTCCTCTGCCCCCACGAACAAAAATAGCATGCTGCGCTTTAGCTGGGGCTGAATTTCTTTATAAGCTCTGGCCATATTTAATACCGCACTTACACCGGCCGCATTATCAAGCGCGCCATTATTAATTGAATCTCCTTTCACCGGACTCGTTACTCCAAGATGATCATGATGAGCAGTAAATACCAAGTATTCATCTTTCAGTCGATCATTGCTACCCTCTATAACACCAAGCACATTTTGGGCATCCTGCTGACGATATTCTGCCTCCAGATCCAAACTCAATGATAACCCTCTTAAAGGCACCGGTTCAAAATCCCGACTTTCGGCAGCTTCAAGCTGATTCTCAAGATTCAGGCCAGCACTTTCAAATAGGTTTGCACTAGCTTGTTTTGTCAGCCATCCATTAAATTTGGTAGGGGAGTCTTCCATAGCTTCATTACCGCGCAGGTAGAAGCGCTCACGACTCCAGCTGTTGGCAACGACCTCCCACCCATATCCGGCCGAGGGAGTAGTATGAACAATCAATACACCGGCAGCGCCCAACTCTCTTGCCTTTTCATATTTATAGTCGTAACGACCATAATACAGTCGTGTTTCTCCACCAAACAAGTCAGGATCATTACTGGGATCATTATTCTTGACGACCAGTATTTTGCCTTCCACATCAGTATCTTTGAAGTCATCCCAATTCTCCTCCGGAGCCTCAATGCCATATCCTACGTATACCAATTCGGCATCATCAATAGTAACTTCTTCTTCTAAGTTAGAAGGCCAAGCCACAAAATTAGAATAGTAATCAAACTGATGGACTATATTTCCATTTTTCCGAATCTGTACTTGGGCATCTTGCGCTGTCTTTTGACCAACAAGCGGAACATCCTGGACAAACCCTCCATCTTCTGCTCCGCCCTGCAAACCATATTCTTCTAGTTGACTAACTAAGTAGTCAACTGTTTTTAGTTCTCCGATAGTTCCCGTTGCACGGCCCATAAATTCATCCGAAGAGAGCTTCGTAATCGGCTTCATCAAACTTTTTTCAGTAATGGTCTCGGCCACCTGATCAATAGGGGAGTTCATACATCCCACAAAAAGTCCCAAGAGCAACGTTATTGTTAAGAATTTCTTCATTTTCTATCTGTTTAAGTTAAATATTGAACCAAAACGTATTAGGTTGAAAGTAATACTTTTTTTATTGATTGCTAAGCTGTAATCAATCGCTTTTCGCTAAAAACTTTGATTGAATCAGATATCCAACCAGTAATAAAACTGACCCAAACCCCATAAACAAAAGAATACGCCAGATGGCCTGCAATTGGGCCAAATCAACTAAAAACAATTTAACAACCACTACCAACATTGTCAGTAAACCCACCATCCTTACTTGCTTGCCAAAACGCAAAAGTCCCAGTACAAGTAGTATTATAGCATAAGCTCCCCAGGAAAGACTAATCCAAGCCTGCCCATTTTCAAATGATACCAATTTTTGATACAGCCAGTACAACAATAGCAAGTGTGATAGCACTTGGTAGATATTTTGACTGTCTCTCCTTCGCAAATATTGTGGAATCCACAGTCCACCTGCCAAAATAAGTGTTAATCCTGACAGTGTAGAAAGATTTAACAAATAGTCAGCTTCCTTATTGTATTGCAAGTGGTTTATAAGCCACCAAACGGTAACCCCAAACAACATATGTGATGCTACACTTATTTTCTTATCCCCCGTTCGGTATGCCAGATAGCGCAGGGCTATTAACTCTACCACAAGCACGGCGAAAAGCACGTTGCCTTCCAGGATCATAAATAATCCTGCCGTTGCAAGTACCAATCCTAAAAAAGCATGCGTAGAAGCTAATCCCGGTAGTTTCTGTTGTTTTAAAAACGGATAAAATCCGCCACCACTTAAAACAGCCATACACATTGAGACTATACCAGTCTCATTCATTGTCCATTCCCAAACTCCTACACTCAATAATACTCCAACAACAGGCACACCCAGTACCATAACGTGGACTGCGCCTACGACGGTATTCCCGGAATCATCAGGTGATCCATCAATCTGTAAACCGCGAGGGCCTCGCACTTGCTTAAAGACAGGTACCAGCCAACTTGCCAATATCCAAACGATTATTCCGCCAAGCATCATCCACTGCCCAAGAGAGGAAGTATTATCCGCGCTAACCATATTTGTGATTATTGCAACAGCAAGAACCAACATCCCACCAACCGCAATACTCCAGAGTAGTGATTGCCATTCTTTTCTGACGTAGAGTACAGATGCGGGTGCGATAATCATGGCAAAGTAAAACATAAGACCAACAACCTCTCCATCACCCGAATAAAGCATAAAGGGAGTACCCAATGCCCCGAGCGTACCAACAACTGCAAGCACCGCTTCATCCTGCTGCAATGACAGCAAAAAGGATAATATGGTTACCGAGACCATAAACACCCAAACAATGGACGCCGGCATAAAAGTAAAGAGCTGAAATGTTGCAAACCCGGTTATATAGAAAGCGGCTATTCCTCCTCCTATCAGCATTTGCTTAAATGGATTCAAAGACTCATCCATTCTAAGGCCAAATCCCAAAAGAAATATCCCGGTAATTAGCCCCACTGCACTTCGCACCTCGGCGATAAGCCACCCTTGGTCAATGGAATACTTGAAAAGAAACACAATACCAATCAGCAATAGAGCAATTCCAATATTGTTTAACCACTTTTCTCCCAACTGTAAAGCATCCCAACTGCTTTCTTTGCTCTCCTGAACTGGTTGAGCCTCCTGTTGTTCTGGAGATGTTTTGTCTTGCACTGTTTCGCTAAGCTCTTTCTCCAACTTCTTTACCCGACTTTCTAATCGCTCAATCCGGCTTTGCAAATTGTCGTACGTTTGGTCAGGCATACGTTTAAAAATTCAATAGATTAACTTGTGAGCAAAAATATTTTTTATCCTTCTTTTACATTTATAACTATACTTATGTTAATTACACAATTTGTTTATGAGTACTTTTAAAAACAAACACATTTTAATTACGGGTGGCGCGGGTGGCATTGGCCTTCTCATGGGTAGAGAAGCTTTGAAATGCAATGCAAAAAAATTAATTGTCTGGGATGTCAGCGAAGAAAATATTTTAAATTGTAAGAACGAACTTTCTGAATATTCCAAGCATGTGTTTACCTATAAAGTTGACATTTCTGATCCTGACCAAGTTTATCAGACAGCCGAACAAGTACTCGCAGATCACCAATATGTTGATATCCTAATTAATAATGCCGGTACGGTAGTGGGTGGGGATTTTAGTGCTCACAATCGTGAAGAAATCGAACGCCTTATCCGAATCAATCTACTGGGTACCATGCATACCTCGCGAGCTTTTTTAGATAGCATGATTAATCGTGGAAAAGGACATATAGTGAATATTGCTTCGGCAGCCGGACGTATGGCCAACCCCAAAATGTCCGTATATTCCAGCAGCAAATGGGGCGTGATAGGGTGGTCGGAATCATTGCGGTTAGAGCTTGAATCGTATTCCAAAATCGGTGTTACTACGATCGAACCCAGCTATATCAATACCGGACTTTTCGAAGGCGTAAGTCCACCACGGCTTACCCCATTATTAGATGCAGAGGATATTGCTAAAAAGATTGTAAGAGCTGTGCAGAAGGATAAAATTCACCTTCGAGAACCGTTTATGGTTAAAATTCTCCCGTTTCTGAAAGGCGTATTGCCTACCAGGGTTTTTGATTTTGTAGCCGGACGTCTTTTTCAGGTTTATCACTCCATGGATACGTTTAAGGGACGAACCTAAATCTATTATTATCCAAAAATGGAACACGTTGTTAAGAAACAGCAGCAATTTTTCAATTCGGGAAAAACGCAGGAAATTTCTTTCCGCAAAGAACAACTGCAAAAATTAAAGGATATCCTAAAAGAACATGAAGATGAAGTTTATGAAGCGTTGGATAAAGATTTCCAAAAACCTGTGTTTGAATCTCATGCAACCGAACTTTTTGTTCTTTATCAGGAAATCGATCACCTACTCGCTAATATCGATCGCTGGGCAAAAACCAAAAAGGCGAAAAGTTCGCTTATAAACTTCCCTTCGAAGAGCTATATCAAGCCGCAACCTTATGGCGTAGTGCTTGTCATCGCTCCCTGGAACTATCCCATTCAGTTGGCACTTAGTCCTGCTTTAGGTGCTATTGCAGCAGGGAATACTGCTATTCTCAAACCATCCGAGCACGCACCGCATACATCCGGCCTTCTTTCAACATTAATTAACAACAACTTTAATCCCGGTTTTTTAAAAGTAGTTGAGGGAGATGCACAAACAACCCAGTCGCTCCTTTCTGAACCACTGGACTATATTTTCTTTACCGGAAGCACCCATGTGGGCAAGATTATCATGAAATCGGCCGCTGAGCAGTTAACACCCCTTACCCTTGAGCTGGGGGGGAAATCTCCTGCCATTGTTGACCAATCTGCTGACTTATCACTGGCAGCCAAGCGTATCGCCTGGGGTAAGTTTATTAATGCCGGACAAACCTGCGTAAGCCCTGATTACGTATATGTTCATAGCTCTATGCATACACAACTCTGTCGCCTCATTCAGAAAGCAATTCGTGCCTTTTATGGGGATGATCCCAGCCAAAGTGAGGATTTTGCACGGATCATAAACGACAAACATTTTAGGCGGCTTGCTCAGCTCATTGAGTCTGATAACGTTTTTTACGGTGGCAATTCAGATCCTGATACCCGCTACATTGAACCTACCATATTGACGGGGGTTACATGGGATGACGCTGTGATGCAGGAAGAAATTTTTGGACCCATACTCCCCATTTTACCATTTGATGATTTAGACCAAGTCATTTCAACACTTCAAAACAAGTCAAAACCACTGGCGCTATACCTTTTTTCGACAAACAACAAAAAACAGCAAAAAGTGATACGCAATCTCCAGTTTGGCGGCGGCTGCATTAATGATACCGTCGCGCACCTTGGAAATTCGGACCTTCCTTTTGGCGGAATTGGCAACAGCGGTTTTGGACTGTATCATGGCAAATCAAGTTTTGATACCTTCACCCATCCCAAAAGCATCATGAAGAAAAGCAACTGGTTGGATATCCCAATGCGATATCCGCCTTATAATGGAAAACTCAAATGGTTAAAAAAGCTTTCTAAATACTTATGAGTACGTTTAAAGCACTGGTTGCCGAGGAAAAGTCTGACGGTTCATTTTTACGTTCTGTCAGAAACTGGCCTGTAGTCAATTTGCCTGATTACGAGGTGTTAATTGAAGTCCGCTATTCCTCGCTTAATTATAAAGATGCGCTTTCGGCAACAGGAAATAAAGGAGTTACAAAAGAATATCCGCATATTCCCGGTATTGATGCCTCCGGAATAGTTGCTGAAAGCACCAATCCAAAATTTTCAGCCGGTGATAAGGTGATCGTTACCGGTTACGATCTTGGGCAAAATACCTCGGGTGGTTTTGGGCAATATATTCGAGTACCTTCAGACTGGATCGTACCTCTTCCACAAAATCTATCACTACGGGATAGCATGATCATGGGCACTGCCGGATTTACGGCAGCAATAGGCGTACATCATCTACGACATAATAATATCACTCCCGAGAGTGGTACTATTCTTGTTACCGGAGCTACCGGTGGCGTGGGCACTATGGCGATTGCCATTCTATCCAAGCTAGGCTACGAAATAACAGCCGCCACGGGGAAGATGAATCAGAAAAATTTTTTAACTAATGCCGGTGCTGCTTCTGTCATTCATCGGGATGAAGTGCAGGATGAATCCTCACGTCCGCTATTAAGCAGTAAATGGGCTGGAGCTATAGATACGGTTGGAGGTATAATGCTAGACACAACTCTGCGACAAACACAACATAATGGGACCGTTGCCTGCTGCGGCAATGTACTGGGACATGAACTCCATACCAATGTTTATCCCTTCATATTACGCGGTATTCATCTGGCAGGAATGGATAGCGGAAATTGCAAGATGGAATTACGAAAGAACCTGTGGGAAAAATTAGCGGATGAATGGAAACCGAAAAATTTTAAACAGTTAGCCAGAGAGTGTTCTTTAGAAGAATTGGATAATGAAATCGAAAGGATTTTAAAAGGCGAACAGGTAGGAAGAGTCCTTGTAAATCTTACTGATTAGGCAGATTTCAATATCTGACCATTTCC
>CAYNKF010000062.1:0-9753 GCA_964397705.1 uncultured Balneolaceae bacterium
CTCTTTCGTTCGCCGGGAGGCCGTATAAGATGCAAGTCCAAAAAGTCCCAAGCACGCCACCAAAATACAGATCAGGGTAAAAATGCCGGATACACTACTCATTTTTGCTTCGGATCTATAAATTTCCTGCAGCCTTTCATCCTGAAAAAAGTATGTGAAGGGATCTATATGATTAACTTCTTTCCAAGTTCCTCTTAGCACTTCTAATCCTTCTTTAGTGCTCCCCGCTGCCAATTTTGCAGTAGCAAATTCAATATTTCTAACCGTTGGGCGTCCTTCCTTTACCAAGTTAATGACCAGCGGTGATATCTCTTTTTTTATAGAGGTATAATTAAAATTATCAACGACGCCAATTACTTCTAAAGGTTTGCGTTCATCTTCAGCATTTGTATAGTAAAACTGGGTCCCAAGTGCATCACGTGGCGTTTGAACATCAATCTGATTCAACATTGCCTTATTAATCAAAATGGAATTCTCTACATCGGCGGGATAATCAAGAGAGAAACTACGACCGGCCAACAATTTGATGCCATACGTTTCAATAAAATCGTGCTTTACATGGAGCGTCATATTTGTAGGCGGTGCATCGGATTGATTCGCAGGCGAATATTTTGAAAAAAACTGGCTTTCAGATCCTAGTATCTTACTCATTCCAGTAATGTCTATAACATGCGGATGCTGAAGTGCTTTTTCCTTAAATTGATTAAATTCCCAGGCAATGAGTGTTTGTGTAATTGGCATAACCACCACCTTCTCTTGATCAAAGCCCATTTTTTTATTCTGCATATGTTGCAGCTGCAAATAGACGATAACAGTGCCAATGATTAAAACCACAGAAAGGGTGAACTGAAACACCACCAACCCCTTTCGCAGTAATCTTTCTCTGGTACCACTTTTCATCCCTTTCGATCCATGCATGATCGTTGTCGGATTAAACCCCGATAAATATAATGCCGGATATAACCCCGAGAATAGCGCTACTATAATAAATAAAATCAGTATCCCGCCAATTACCTTCCCGTTCATTATAACTTCTGCTCCCACCGAAAAACCCAGAAGTTCATTAACCCATGGCAATGATATATAGACCAAAAAGAGTGCCGCCAAGAATCCTAACCCTGTCATTAGCATCGACTCTCCCATGAATTGCCCGAAAAGCTGTTTTCGTTGTGCCCCAAGCACCTTTCGCATTCCAACTTCTCGAGCTCTTTCTGTAGAACGAGCAGTGCTTAAGTTCATAAAGTTTATGGCCGCAATAACTAAGATCAGTACAGCTACTGCCGTAAACAGATATACATAGAAAATAGAGCCGTTGGCCTCCATCTCTTGATCCAGATTGGAATACAGGTGAATGTCAGTGAGCGATTGCAAACTCAACGTTACCGTTTCCCCCTCCTCACGGTCTGCATAGTTTTTGTCTACAAAATCAGGAAATTGCGATTCTAATTCTCCTGGGGTAACACCATCTTTAAGTAGTACGTATGTCCAGCAGGGATTCCAAAACCAGCGCTCCATAAATGCACGAGATCCATATAACTTGGGCAAACTGTTAAATGACACTAACATATCCACCTGGAAGTGAGAGGTTTCTGGCAGTGCTTTCATCACCCCGGTTACCGTAAAATCTTCGACCCCTTTAAACGTCAGTTGTTTGCCTATGGGATTTTTATTTCCAAAAAATCGACGGGCTTGCTCTTCCGTAATTACCGCTGACATCGGATCATTGAGCACTTTTTGCGGATTTCCCCGAATAAGCTCAGCAGAAAAAACATCAAAGAAAGTAGAATCTACTACATAGAAATGGTCTACGCGAAATGATTCCTCGGTCTGTGTATTTAAAATAGTTCGCACTTCTTCCTGCATGTCGAAAAAACGAACCGTTTTTTCTATCTGTGCGGGAAAATCATTCTGTAATACCGGAGCTACGGGGAAGGGCGTAGTAGCCCCAGCCTCATTCTTAGTAGAGGTTTGTGTTGTTTGCGTAACACGGTATATGCGGTCATATTTTTCGTGAAATCGATCATAACTAAGTTCGTGAAACACATAAGCGGCAATAAGCAGACAACTAGCAATCCCTATTGCCAAACCCAATACATTTATGAATGTAAATCCTTTTCGGCTGCCCAAGTTACGGAGAGCAACCTTCAAATAATTTTTTATCATAGCCTTTTTTGATGTCTAAAACGCAATAGTCTCTCAAGGATACTACCAACGACAGAATAAAAGAGTTAAAAGACCCCTATTTGTTACAAAATTAACCTTGCATTAAGGCAATTTAATAAACTGTTATTTCGACGTTTTCAAATACGGAATAATCTGATTTTCCAATAGATTAAAAACGGGCTCCTTGTAGCTGCGGGTCTGGGTTGCATTTTCTAGCGCCCCAGTTAGCACAATCGTAGCATCAAGTTCGGGAATTATAAAAATATATTGCCCACCATACCCCCAAGCGAAGTAAACTTTGTAGCCACCGATCGGTTTGTTCCACCACATATATCCGTAATCGTAAGGATTAAAGTTGCTACGAGTATAGGTTTTAAAAGAATCTGTAATCCAATCTTTTGAAACAATTCTTTGCCCATTATAAAGCCCTCCATTTAACACCATTTGACCAATTTTGATCATATCACTCGGAGCCAACGCCATGTTGTTGCCGCCCATATAATAGCCCTGTGGATCGCGATCCCATCCGCCCACTTGTATGTCCATTGGGACAAAAAGATATTCTTCAGCAAAAGCTCTGGTGCTCATACTGGTAGCCTTATTTAGGATTACTGACAACAAATGCGAGGTCCCGGTACTGTAAGCCATATCACCGCCGGGTTTCTTTTCCATCGGCTGGTCCAACGCAAACTCGACCCAGTTATCACTTAAAACCCAGCGACCATAGTTATGGAAGCTGGTCGTTTCAAGTCCTGATCGCATCGTCAGTAAATCTTTAATCGTAATAGATTGCTTATTAGAATCAGGATTGGCTCTAAAATAGTCTTCGAAGTAGGATTTAATCGGCTGGTTGACGTTTTTTATATGCCCTTTTTCGACGGCTATACCTATCAACAATGAAATAATGCTTTTTGAAGCGGATTTGATGTTGGTCATTTCCCCTTCTTCCATCCCATTATGATAATAAGTAGCTAATAGCTGACCTTCCTGCTGAATCAATAAGCTGGTTAAGGAGTTAATTGAGGAAGCGTTATGCTGGATTTGCTGCAGGGATAACGAATCGACCGAAGATAAAGAACGAGCATCAGCTTTATAAACACTAATCAAAAATGTTAAATAAAGGGTAAATCCTAACCATTTGATTATACTTCCAAATATTTTCACAATCTCAATAATTTGTTTCGTCTTTCCATACCATTGTATCAAATTATTGAAGGATAAGTATAACCATAAGGTTCCAATCGGGAAATTATTGCAGTGGCCAAACTTTCTTACACGTAAAAATCTTCTTCGACTTCTTCCTGTACTATTTGTCCGTCAAACAGATTTATGGTTCGCTCGGCATATCCGGAGTCGTGTGGTGAGTGAGTCACCATTACAATAGTTGTCCCCTGATCATTAAGCTCTGCCAATAATTTCATTACTTCATCGCCATGGTCAGAATCCAGATTCCCAGTAGGCTCATCAGCAAGAATTAGTTTGGCATTCGCCACTACGGCCCGAGCTATAGCTACACGCTGCTGCTGCCCACCTGAAAGCTGCTGTGGAAAATGATTTCGACGATGCATCATATTCATGCGTCCGATTGCAGCTTCAGCCTTTTCTTTGCGCTCCTCTTCAGGCATTCCCAGATACAGCAATGGGAGCGCTACATTTTCAAAAACAGTAAGTTCATCGATCAAATTAAAACTCTGAAATACAAAACCGATATTTCCTTTACGCAGCTTGGCTCGTTCGCGCTCCGATTTATCGGACACTTCATAATCCAAAAATTGATAGCTCCCTGCTGATGGGTTATCGAGTAGCCCCAAAATATTTAGCAATGTTGATTTTCCGCACCCCGATGGTCCCATAATAGCACAAAACTCTCCTTCTCCTATTTCCAGATCTATGCCGTTAAGAGCGGTCGTTTCAACTTCATCGGTGGTATATACCTTTTTAAGATTCCTTGTCTTGATCATAGTCTAACGCTTTAAGCTTTCAAGTATTTGTAAAGTTATTCTATATTAAGGACTTCATTTTCGCCAAATGAACCGTAATCAGAAATTATTACCTGGTCCCCCTTGTCTAGTCCGGCAAGCACCTCAAAATAATTGGGGTTTTGTCGTCCCAGCCGAATATCATGTCTTACTGCTTTTGCACCGTCTTCTGAAATTTTATATATCCAGTTACCGCCGGTCTGTTGATAAAATCCACCCCTATCCAATACTAAGATCGATTCTGATTCCCCAAACATAAGTTGAATGGAAAGCGTCTGACCCCGCGTAAGATCGCCGGGAATCTGCCCGGTAAATTCCATGTCTACCTTAAACTGACCATTTTCCACAACCGGATATACTTTAGTGATTTTCAGTCGGTGGGTTTGTCCGTTGTAGTCTATTGTTCCCTTTAACCCTTGATTAATTCTGGAAAGGTGATACTCATCTATTTCTAGACGAACCTTGTAATTATCCAAAATATCTACCTGACCAATTCGATCGCTTGACGAGATGGATTGTCCCGGATTAAGCTCGATGGTAGACAATTGTCCCGATATAGGAGCTGTTACCACCAGGCGGTCCAAAATATTTTGTACCGCTTCCAGACTCGTCCACATTCGCTCTAGCGACTGATCTATCTGGGCAAGCTGCTGGCTCGACTTTATAGAATCCTGTTTAAAGGATTTATATATCAAATCATACCTTTTTTTCTGATAGTCATAATTTGCTTGAGTTTCCAGAAACTGCTGCTCAGCAATAAGGTTTTGCTCAAATAATTTCTGCTCCCGTTCATAATTTGATTTCACAATTGCCAACTGATTTTTTGCCTCTGCTAACCGCTCTTTAAGGCTCAGCGTATTTTGTTCAATATTGAGACGAGAATTTCGAGTTTGGTTAATCTGATCATATATAGCAGATGTTTGTTGCAAAACGTTGAGTCGCAGATCGGAGTTGGAAAGGGCTACAATCGTGTCTCCCCGCTCTACCATTGAACCAGACTCTTTATAAATATCATCAACAACACCCCCCTCTACGGCATCCAGATACATTGTCTGGATGGGTTGCACCGTTCCCCTAACCTGAATAGACTCTTGGAAGGATTCTAGCTCAACCGTACTAACATTAATGTTTTTCCGCTCCACATTTAACGTGGCCCGACTATCCATGAAACCAAAGCTATATATAGTAATCACAAGAAGGGAAATAAGCCCGAGAAGCATTATAACTTGCTTCTTACCCAAAAACTTTTTTTCGATTTTTTTGTCCATTCCCTCACTGGAAATGCGCGAACCATTCTCTGCGGCCATTACTAAGCCCTAATTTGTTTTACCTTTCTGTATTTATTGGTCCCGATTGGCCAAAAACACATCTTTTCAATGAATTACCAAGTTAAACAAGAGTTTCCGGAAGTTTATTTGTTACAAAGATGTTAATAAATAAAGAAATTTAGAACCAGGCTTCGTCACCTACTTAATATTTTATCGATCTCTTCTATTAATTCCTTATCGTATTTCTCCCGGTGATGACTAGGAATCGTTGCATCATATTCCGGATTATTTATCGCCACCTTAGTCTTGTTTTCTCCGATGCGTTCGATAATTATCTCACCTTCGTCTCGGCGCTGGGTCTGAGTATTGACGTAAGAAGTAGAATGAAATTTCACAAAGTATCGATTGCCGTCATCCGACTTTTGGGCAAAATTTATCTCCAGTGACCGACCTCTTAAAGCTTTTTCTACAGTAGTGATCATCGTATCAAAATTTTGGTTATAGGTTTTTGACCGATCACCTGATACCGATTCCAACGGTCCACATCCTTGCCAAGTAGTTATTGCAGCAATAATTATGATGGGAAGTATTTGCTTTGTGAAAGTATTCATAAGATCTGAATTTGGCTTTTTTTATCTTTTATAAAAAATCAGTATAAAAAAATATATTCAGTAAATTGAGCCGTTTCTCAAACTTTTATATTTCCGGCCCTCACTTACAAATGAATACTTTTCGCCTTTTATCTATCACCTCGTATATTTCAGCGAATTAACCATCAATTTCGAGTTGCATACTTATGCCAAATAAGCCGCTGCTTACGGTATCCATCGTTGTGCAAAATCATCGGGATGTTATTGAATCCACCCTAACATCGCTCTATGAAGTTTCGGGCATCCCCTATGAACTTTTTATTGTTGATGACGGATCTACCGACCACAGTGATGAAGTAATTCAATCTGTACTGGACTATTATCAGCACGAGCAAACTTTCTATTTTACCCACGAGAAACCTGTGGGATTAGGTAACTCACTTAATGAAATATTATCACAACGAAACGGGCGACTTTTCTGGGCACCACAGACCATTTCTGAAATTGATATCGATCAATTGAGTCTCCGGTTAGAACAGCTTACCGAATCAACCGATAGTGTTTTGGCCCTTCAAAACCAAGCACTGCCAAAGAGTTATAAAGAGTGGATTGATCTGATACGGCAAAAGAACTGGCCGCAAAACGGCTCCTTTATTTGGGATTTATCAGCTCTTACTACTACCAATAGGTTCTTTAATCCCTATTTAAGTGAATTCCATGGACTTGAGCTTGCGGCCCGCCTCGGTGATATATCATCAATAAAAAGTTCGAAAAGCTGGTTTTTACCAAGTAGCTTTTTTGAAGCCCCCGAGCCCGACTTCAACCTCAGACAAGAGCTGCTGCTAACCCTGCTGCGTCGAGCTGATTACGGTGGACAAATGCGGGAAACTATCTTTGAAACGCTACAGAAGCTACCTGCGAAATCAAAAAAATCATACGACAATGAACTGCTTAACGAGGCTTTGCAGGTAAAGAAGGATGGGAGATTTAATTCGGCACTGGAGTTAATCGAAGAAGTGCTTGAAAATAATCCAAATCACAGTGGAGCGCGTAACCTTAAAATCGAAATCCTCGAAAAAAAGCGCCGATATGTAGAAGCATCAGAGCTGAAACACCAGGTTTCAAAATCTCAGCAGACCCAAGAGCCAGAAACACAGCAGCAAGAACCATCTCCAGAAACCCATAAGCCATCCGAACCTGAAGATGTAAGTGTAAGTCTGATTATTCCAACTACTACGTATGGTAAGCCCGCTCTTGAACACTGTCTGCTTTCAGTTTCGGAGCATTGCGATACGTCCCAACTCGAGCTTATTGTTATTGACAACGCAAGTTTGGACAATACGCATGATTATTTAGATGAGCTTAAAGAAAGAAACTTTTTAAACTGCAGGGTCATTACCAATAAAAAGAATGCTGGGTTTGCAGCCTCTGTAAATCAAGCCATGGAAAAGGTAAATGGAGAATATGCCTGTGTCATCCACAATGACATTGAGTTTGTTGATGATGCCATTACCCAGCTTCGGGAACTAATGGACTCTAATCCCAAGTATGCCATTATTGGTCCTACAACAAATAAAACGCTCAATCCTGATCAATCAACCCGGAACGTTCGAGAAGATGATCCCGATCTTATTCGAGCCGAATACCTCGACAGTTTTTGCATGATGCTGCGAACAGATGCAAACTTAAAAATGGACGAGGCTTTTCAACTGGCTTTCTTTGAAGATATTGATCTTTGTTTTCAGGCGCGTTCCAAGGATTATAGAGTTGGTATTGCTCCGCACATCCAGGTTAAGCATCACTTTGGCACTACCACATTTTCATTGGATCTGGATACCGAAAGCGAGCAGTATTGGAAAAATGTATCCTACTTCAATGAAAAATGGAATATTGAAGTCTTTTCCGAGGATGAACTAAAGTCACTCAGTACATTCGACCAACTTCTGGCCCTTGACGATCTGGTGAACCCGTTATTCCCTGAACCCAAAGTTCAGCAGCAGTTTGAGCAACTTTTTACCGATGAATTAAAAACGGAAATTCTGAACACTCACCACGAAGAAGAAACACTTTGCAAGCTTGTGCATCTCTTTATGGTAATGGAGGAGCGTGAAATTATGCGTCATCTCGAAGACAAGCTCAACAACGTTGATATTCCTGCGACTCTCATTTATCAACTAGTGCGCTTTTATTTCAATCGCAATATTTATTCGCGCTGTACACATTACCTCAACCAGCTTAAGCCGCAGAATGAATCGCTGCGCGCCGAGTTATATCGTTTAGCTATACTTGTTGAGAATAAAGATCTGGATAGTGCTATACCAAAGCTCAAACAACTAATGGATCACGCCCCGGCAAATCCCATGCTTTATAAACTGGCAGGCGATATCCACAAGTTTAGCGGAAATAAAGAAGAAGCGATCTCATTTTATGATTTGGCAGAGCAAATAAATCCTTTTGAGTTTGCCAACGAAGAAAAAGATGCGTTCGGGTTTAAACTCTGAAATATTGCTTTTCTTCAATAAGGAAGGGGTATAAAAAAGAAAGACCCTACCGATCAAGGTAGGGCCTCCACTATTCATCAAGAGAGACGCCTAAAAAGGCGCCTTGTAAGATGCACAATTATGTATAGAGTTCAAAATGTAATTATGGTTTATTTCGCAATAATCACATCAACGAGCCATGATCTCGACAGTATTCAATAGTTTCTTGAGACTTTCTACCGTATCCAGTTTATCTATTTTTTCATAGCTGTTGATCAGATTTCGAATACACCGAGCAAGTATATCTTCTTCACTGCTGTTCTTAAAATGTTCGCTCCGTGGTTCTACGCCATTCTGTTTCAAAAAGTAATAGCACTGATCATAGGTAACGACTTTTCCGTGATCAAAGGGATCAATCAAAATTTCTTCGTTTGCCGTTTTGTATTTCATCATAAAATGAATGGGCATATTGATCCCGTAAAACGGTAGATCCAGACGACGTCCAATAAACAACACGATTAACGCCAGTGAAATTGGCAATCCCTCTCGTCGGTCGATCACCCGATTTAGAAATGAATTATGCGGATTGTAATAGTCATTGGTGCTTCCGCTAAATTCCAGGTCCTCAAATACAAAATTAAGAACCTTGTGCATTTTTTGAGTCTCGCTGAGTGAATAACGCACATCATCAGCAATCATGTCCGCAAAATGATCAAGCTTTTTCTTGTATTCTCTCTCACGCAGTGTTGGATTATCAAACCGTGATAAAATAAATACAGCCTCTTCCAACTGCTTCAAGCTCGAAAGTCCTCCTTCGAGAACATCCATAAAATCCTGCTCTACACTCCCGAAGGTTATATGCTGGATAATCTCATTGATGAGCTCCCGTGATTCTGCATCGCTGGTCTCACTTTTTTGCTGATCAAGTAGAGGTACCGCTGTTTCACCAAGCTCAAATAAACGATCTCGGACCTTGGATTTAACAAAAGGATCGGGGTCATCTAACAAGTAAACAAGAGATTCTATTTCTGACTTCTTTGCTGACATTATTCTGTAGGATAAATTCTTTTTCTTACCGTCTGGTTACTTTTTGAAACAGCGTTAACCATCAAATCGTGCGATTAAAATAGAGAAAAAGTTTTCGAATTATCTACTTAAATCTCAATTTAAATATTGCCTGTTCAAAACGTATATTTGCCGTGTGTAATATCCTTATCGACCAATTTTTAAAACTACTTAACAAAAAAATTCATGAAGTTATCCGTTACCTCCG
>CAYNKF010000063.1:0-9680 GCA_964397705.1 uncultured Balneolaceae bacterium
ACATGCTCGCGCTCTTCGTCTGAGAGATCTTTTGGGATATACACATTCACTCTCACATATTGATCACCAATGCCTGATCGATTAAGTCCGTGAATGCCTTTTTCGCTCATTCGCAGCAATTTCCCAGGCTGAATACCCGGTTCAATATTTATTTTGGCTTTTCCTTTTAGCGTCGGCACCTCTACTTCAGTACCCAGGGTGGCATCGGGCACACTCAGCACCAGATCGTAATAAATATCATTACCATCACGCTCAAAATGTTCATGCTCTTTCTCTTCGATCAATACAACCAATGATCCGGCTTCACCGCCTCGTTTACCGGCATTGCCTTTTCCGCGCAGGGTTATATAGTTCCCTTCAGATACGCCTGAAGGAACATTTACCTTCACGGTTTTTTCCCCTCGATAGCGACCTTCGCCGTTACATTTCGAGCATTTATTTCGGATAATACGACCTTCACCACGGCATTCGGGGCACGGCTGTACATTTACCATTTGGCCGAGCATTGTTTTGCGAACCTGCCGCACTTCACCGGTTCCATTACAAGTACCACACATTTCAAAATCTTCTTCCGATTCGGCACCGGTACCGTTACATTCGTCACATTTGATCTGCTTTTTGACCTTTAGCTTCTTCTCAGTTCCAAAAGCAATCTCTTCAAGCGACAACTCAATCCGCAACTTCATATCCGAACCGGGTTGTCCTGAAGAACGACGCCCGCGCGAACGACTGCGTCCGCCACTAAAATCACCGCCAAAAATATCGCTGAATCGACTAAAAATATCCTCAAATCCGATATCCTCAAATCCAGCTGCACCGCCTCCAAATCCACCGCCGTTTACACCACGATGGCCAAATTGATCATACCGCTGCCGTTTTTGTTCGTCCCCTAATACTTCATAGGCTTCTGAAGCTTCCTTAAATTTTCGTTCTGCTTCCGGATCATCAGAATTACGATCCGGATGAAACTTCATCGCTTTCTTTCGGTAGGCTTTTTTAATTTCATCTTCTGATGCATCTTTGCTTACACCGAGTACGTCGTAATAGTCTGGTTTAGACATGTATTAAACTTACTAACCTTATAAATTTATTCGCTTACAATTACTTTTGCGTGTCGGATAGTGCGGTCGCCCATGCGATAGCCGCTCTCGACAACATTGAGAACAACATCACTGCCAACACTATCATCTTGGGGCTTTTGTCTCATCATGGCATCGTGCAGATCCACATTAAACGGGACTCCTTCCTCATCGATGCGTTCCACCCCGTATTTGTTGAGCACTTCTTTAAATTTACTGGCTACAAGATTTACCCCATCCATCAAGGTATCATTAACCTCAAGCTCCTCAGCCGCTTTAAGCGTGCGTTGCAGATCATCGTTGATTTCCAGAAAATCTTCTAATGCATTCGCTTTTGCTGTTTCATATACCTGTGAGCGCTCCCGCTTTACTCGCTTTCGATAATTCTCAAGCTCAGCTGCTTTCCGCAAGTGGCTTTCCTTCGCTTCGGCAAGTTCCTCTTCTAATTCTTGTACTTTTTGATCACGTGCAACAAGTAATTCACGTAACTCATCAGCCTCAAAATCTTCATACTGGGAATATAGTTCTTCAGCTCGGTCATTCTGTTCTTCAGCCGACTGCTCATTTTCAGCTGCTTGTTCTTCAGTTACTTTTTCTTTGGATTCGCTCATGTGAAACTAACTTAACAATTAAATTCTGTTTTGATTGCTTAGGATGCAAGAATGCAAATAACATGCCATTGGTCCATACCTCTAAACCTGCTGACAAAGTTACGTAAGTTCTACTTATATGTATAAGGAAAGATTCAGAGTGTCAGCTTTTTATATCGGTACTTAACGCAGCGATACTAAAATTATTCGTCATCCTCTTCGTAGAAAAACTCAAGCATATTACCATCGGGATCAGAAATGAACACGAACCGACCACGCTTTCGGTTAGCCGGTCCACTTAAAATGGATACTTCTTTTTGACGAAAATATTCTGCCATCTCGTCAACCTTTTCTTCAGAGTCCAGATAAAATCCAAAATGATCTACACGGTAATCACGGGATTCCGGATCATAGCTTGTTTCTGCCTCAACCAACACTAGGGTATCTTCTTCACCAACCTGATACACAGCCATACTCTTTCCCATTTTTCGAAGGAGCTCAAACCCCAAAACATCACCATAAAACTCTTCTGCACGCTCAATGTCGTTTACTCGAATGGTAATATGATTAATACCTGATGGACTAAAATCTGTCATAATAATATAGTTTATCTATTTGTTTAATAAATTTCGAAAGTGGTTAAACAAAATAATCAGCGCTCATCATTCATTTTCTAACGCAGCTAAGTATAGCCTTTTTCCTCCTTAATTTCAGCCTGCCTAATTACCATTGTCAGTCGAAATAGTTAATAAGTTTTTGTTACTTTTGATGGGATTTTAAACCCGAATACTTTAAACCCCGAATACTGTTGAGCACCCTCTATATAGTTGCTACGCCCATTGGAAATCTCGATGATATCTCCGAAAGGGCTATCAAAACACTTAAATCGGTTTCATATATCGCCTGTGAAGACACGCGTACCTCGGGCGTATTACTTACAAAACTCGGAATAAATACCAAAACCTTTGCCTTTCATGCACATAACGAACATCAAAAGGTAGAGCATCTGCTTAATATTTTAGATGCCCGACAAAATGTAGCCATTATCTCTGATGCCGGTATGCCCGGGATTTCTGATCCGGGATTTCTGGCCGTTCGTGCCGCTCATCAGTCTGGACATTCGGTGTCGGTAATTCCCGGCCCAGATGCCGCCACAACTGCACTAGTCGCAAGTGGACTACCATGTGATAAATATGTATTTGAAGGATTTCTACCGCAAAAAAAGGGACGCCAAAAACAACTTAAACAGTTGGTAGAAGAAGAGCGCAGCATCGTGTTATACGAAAGCCCCCACCGGATGATGAAATTACTCGAAGAGTTGCGAAAATATATGGGAGATCAGCGTATGATGGCCGTCTGCCGTGAACTCACTAAAAAATTTGAGGAAATCGTTCGCGGATCAATAAAATCGGTTCACGATACCTTTCAACTCAGAGATGATATAAAGGGTGAAATGGTCGTTATTATTGCTCCAAAAGATTACAGCGAATGAAAAACATCACTCAAAAACTTTGGAATAAAAGCTGGCTATTATCAATAACTGCCGGATTACTGTTGGGATTAAGTTATCCGCCTATTCCCCTTCCGTTTCTTATTTTTCCGGCATTCCTGCTTGTCTTCCGTATTATAGATCTGTCTGATTCGGCTCGGGAGGCAGCTTACAAAGTCTATCCGGCTTTTCTCATCTGGAATATCATCACCACCTATTGGCTTGTGATGGCGACTGTAGCGGGCGGTGTGGCTGCTATTCTGGCCAATGCTGCAGTAATGACTATCCCCGTAATGCTACAGTATAAAGTACAGCGATTAAGCATACCGCCTTGGTTTATCGCCCTGTTGCAAACAGCATTTTGGATAAGTTATGAATACCTGCATCACCTTTGGGATTTAGCCTGGCCGTGGCTGGCGGTAGGTAATGCCTGGGCAAATGTACCCCAATTAGTGCAATATATCTCCGTAACCGGCTACTGGGGTATTTCCTTCTGGGTAATATTAGCTACTGCTCTCTTTTATCAATACTGGAAAAAGCCACATCCATCAACCAAATTTGCCGCTGTAACAGTGTTGTTGATCTTTCCCCTATGGTCGGTAATGATTTCAGTTTTTGGCAGTGACACCGAGCCTGAGCAAACACACGAAGTAGTGGTCGTTCAACCCAACTTTGATTCCTACAAACCCAATGGTGGATTCGACAGTGCACAACAAGCTAACAACCACCTTTTGTCACTTACTGACTCTGTAGTCACTGAAAACACTCGACTTATAGTCTGGCCGGAAAATGCCGTGCAGAATCAAATTATGAATATCAATGATTACCGGACATTTTCGGACCGAACAAAAAATCAGCTGGCAAATTATGCTAAGACCCATAATGCTACACTTATTACCGGAGCAACTTATTTCGAATTTTATAAAAAGGGGAATATTCCCGCCCTACCCCGTTCTAATCAACGCGGTGCCTATTTAGCTTTTAATGCCGCGCTCGGCTTCTATCCTGATAGTCCGATGGATACCTACCGCAAGCATAATTTAGTTCCAATCGTAGAACGCATTCCTTTTGTCCATTTTCTAAACACTATAGATATTTTCGGATGGATAGACTGGAACCAAATTCAGGGCTACGGTAAAGGATATACCGCCGACCAGTTTTCGGTGAACGGAACAGCCACCCCGGCACTTATCTGCTACGATTCGGTGTTTCCCAACTGGATTCTCAACTACGTACGCAACGGGGCCGGCTATCTGACTATTATTACCAACGACGGCTGGTGGGGCAACACTAGTGGGCACACTCAGCATTTTGCCTATGCGCGTCTGCGTGCCATTGAATTTGACCGTTGGATCGTACGTAGCGCGAACAACGGTATTTCAGGCATTATCGCACCTGACGGCTCTGTAAAAGTTGAGACTCCCTATTGGCAAACGACTGCTTTTAATTACGAGGTACCCGTCCTTACATCCCAAACGCTGTACACTCGCTTTGGAGACTGGCTGCCTTATCTGATGATATCACTCTCTGTAATTGGGATAGGATTCTCTTTCTTTAGAAATAAAAAGAAATATTGAATGAACTTTTACTCAGCTTAATTTGAGCGGATAGATACTACTATATTAAATAAAATATCGTGATCTGTTCGCCCATACACTCCTGATGTTTTAGGAATCAACTTACTATAGTTGTATTCAAAGTTGGCCTGTATCATCTGCGAAAATCGGTACCCAATCACAGCTGATCCATTGATACGCGCCTGTCCACCGGTCACTGTACCCGAAAAATTTGCCCGGTCAGGATCTTTGATAATATCATCCGGTCCGGCGGTAAGTGCCTCATCAAGATCGGAATCGAGCTCAAATTTCTTTTCCTCATCTTCGATGTAGCTCCCGTTCAGGGTGATATCCACCGCATTATTCAAGCGCTTAAAAAAAGGAATTTTAAAATCCCGGATGGTATAAGCAAACGTTAGTTTTAACCCTTTTGACAAGCGCTCTATTACTGTTGAGTTTGATAGTGCAAGACTCGTCACTTTGCTTTGTTCATATTGAACATTCGTCCGTAAATTTGATTCCCAAGTTAAATTTAATCCTACCAGGGGACTAAATCGCTTTTCAATATTAATACTGTTGGGCTCAAATTCTGGACGTCGATTGGTAACTGAGTAGGAACCCAGCGAAATATCCGGCAAAAGACTTTGATCAGCATTAAAGATCCATCCCAAACGGTAGGTACCGCTGTAATTATGGGATATGGATGCCCGCGACATAAAATCTCCAAAATATGGAATAAATTTTTCCAGTCCCGTCCAGGTTACACGCCAACCAGGCAATGGAAAAGGCGTAAAATTACGGTCACCAACAGCCCCCTGACTAAAGGCGAGATATGATTGTCTAAAATCCTCCTGAAGGGCCGTTCTACCCAGTACTGTTCGCCCATCGCTATTGCCAGTTGGATCGGTGATTTCAGTATTATCGCTAATATCATCAAAAGCAGTACGTAGCTGCTTCTTGAAAAATGCTTCATAGCCTGATCCAAATGCCCAAATACTTGAAGAAACGGACCCATTTTGTGAACGCACAGTACTTAAATTCTGATTGGGATCAATGGTGATCGACTTGGTATTCGTTTCATTCCATTTTGAATTCCAGGATAAATCAATAGTTAAATTATCAAAGGGTCGTAACCGAGAACGTACGGTAATATCATCCGTTAAATTACGATTTGATGGAAGCTGAAGTGAGGAAGTTTCACTGGGATTATTGATCAGCCGATCAAGTCCAATTTCGTTTAAAAATCCGGTACGATAAGAAAACGGGGGCGAGTACTCTCCACTACTACGCCCGAACATATCATAAAGCGGTGAGGTGCCCCCATACCCACTTTGCAGCGAACTCTGAGAAATATTCAACGAAAAATCCAAGGACTGTATACTCAAAATCGCACCCGCCATCTTCTTGCCAATTGTACCAAGCGTTCTGCCCAACTGATCTTCAGTCAGTCCGTTTGCCGTATCAGACGGAGAAGAATTATTTGAATTCCTATTGTTTTTCAGATTACGGTACCAGTCTATTCCATTCAGCAAGCTACGTATATTGAAATCCAGCGTCTGGTTTAGTGAAAAGTTATTGGACACGTTTGCCCCCAAGTCCGATCCACGGGGACTGTTTCGCCACTGATATCCCCCGCTATAGTTAGCAGAATAGTTTATCCAGTCCAATGCACTGATCTTATTCAATCTGGGCTGCCAACCGGCAGTATACGACTCCTGGTAGTTGCTGCGCCTTGACGAGAGGGTATCAAAAACGAGATCACTCAATACGTCAAATGAGGGACGCACGGAATATCGAGTAGAATCGGCCATGGGGTTACCCTGCTCAGCCTCTTCAATCCCTGTTTGGGATAGATCAAATACTGTGCGAGAACGAAAAGTAGTCTTTATACTGGGTGTTATGTTATATCCTAAACCAAATTCAGTATCATAGGTAAAGCTGTGCGATTGCTGTAGCGTATTTTCCAAACTGGGATCGGAAATTCTGCGAAGCTGCTCATCATATTCCCGATCCATACCCAGCGAAGCATTTATTGAAGCCGGCGTATATCCCAGCTTAATTCCGGCTAAGGGATGTATGAATGGCACATTTCCTAAAAATCCAAGTGGGCGAAATATTTTAGTTTGGGGAAAACTGTAATTGTACCGAACCGAACCACTGTAATTCCAGTTATCTTGTTGCTGATATTGGGGATTTCTTCGCTCCGTGACGTTGTAGACATAGTTAACCGTTGTTTTATCGAGCGTATATTCGGCCAATTTTGACTGTGACCTCGACTTCGATAAATTCGACACATTAATGGAGTAACTCTCTGTTACCGTCTGGCTTTCTCGAATACGCTGATCAATAATTTGCTGTTTCCGAGACTCAGAAAGGTCATCTCGTGCTTTAACGGCATTTTCAAACTCAGAGAGTCGAACGTCCCCCTGGTTGGGTAGATAACGAGGGGTTGATGAGGAGCGACGCGTGGAAAGGGATACCGGGATATTCCAGCCAAAACGATCGGGTATAAACTTGTGCATATTGACGGTTGAATTCAGATCGTAGGCCTGCACATTTGACATGCGACGCTGTCCCAACCGAGAATTGAGCGCTCCGAAACCATCGGTTTCTCTGTTGAAGTTTGCATTAACCGTGGCAAAGTCGGCTAACTTCATCTCTGCTTTAGCATTGGCTGCCCAACCCGACTTATTATCAAAACCCGATACACGCAGTTCATTAAACCAAAACTGTCCATCTAGGGATGCAATGCCGCCCTCATCCGGATTTTGTGGATCAAAGGGGTTTTGGATTCCCATACCAATTTCTCCTACTCTATCTAAGGAAGGGTTTCCCTTTACTCCAATAATCGCGCCAAGAGGAGCATCCTCCAACAAATCCCCACGCTCAAACAACGCATTACTTTCTATCCCCTGTTGATCCCGCAATTGCTTTAATTCATTAAATGCCCGCAGCAAAATATTCATGCTGTTTTCATCATACAGCCAAACTTCCTCGGCTTCCATCTCACGCTCGGCCTCACTCATTTCACTCAACTGTTTGGTGCTGTAGGGATAATTCGGGTCGGAGGGCGAAATAGGTTGGCGATACTCGTAATAGTTATTAGTCAGATCAGTACCAAATCGTACAACCAACTCTGCATGACCACGATTTTCGTATCCCTCTCCGTGCACAAACATTCGCACGTTGGAATAATTGACCATATTTAATCCCCCGGGATAGACGCGCTTCATCATTTTTAGTTCACCGGGTCCCAAATTTTCTACATTCATGGTAATAGACTGCTCGTTGGCTATGGTTTGCCGTTGACGATCGCGATTAACGGCCCGGATTGCACCCTCAGGCTGGCGATACGGAATAGGCCGACGCTGGCTATTTTCTTCGATATTTACAGATGAAATGTTGAAGTCTCCTTGTGTTGTACCCTGTTGCTGATCTACATTTTCGGCCGGGCGCCATTGACTACCAACTAGTTCGAACGTGGCAAAACGCAGTGTAAACGGTTTCTCATATCCCGACAGCCAAACCCTGATATAGGAGATGTTCTGGAAGTTTTCGATGCCTCCCACTTTACGCACCCATTCTTCCAACGGCAGCCGAACTTGGTACCATCGATCCTGCTGATTAGCCCCGTCTACTTTATCTACAATGTAAGTGCCCTCCGAACCCGGTTCCAACTCAGAAAAATCTGCAGGATTCCAATCAATTTCGTACTGGAAATAAGCGTTATTCTGTTCAACAATCGAGGGTGTTATTAATCCCTCAGTATCGGGCTTGTTCGTAACCGCTCGCTTTTCGCCTTCGTTTGGTGGTGTATTGCCATCATGATAGCCATACATGCGCGAAAATCGTTCTTGAAGATCCCCATTTTCAGCCTGGCTCTCACCATAATACACGTAGTCATCATTTGAGGGATCATCCACAATTTGTTCATACTCATCACTTGCAATTCCATACTCCGTTGCCATGGATTCCAGAAATCCTGAAAACAGATTCTGCTCGTTCTTATTATCAATTCCACCTTCATTCGGAGCGCCATCTAATCCTACATCCGACAACTCTCGGGTATCATTTGAAAACTGTCCCTCGGGAGCCGGTAAAGGAGTAGGAATATATGATCGCGACTGCCCACTAATGTTATCTTCCTGTAAATCCTGAGGACGGCGAACCAACCCATCCTCGGTATTGGTTTTAAAGTTGGGAACCACGTCTTCTGAAACGACTCCGATATCGATATATATTTTGCCTTCATAGTCTTGCAGATCTTGTGCAGACGGGCTTCTTCCATTTGGTAATAACGACTGCATCCAAAATTCTAAAAATTCAATATTATTTTGCGTTAAATCTTCCTGTCCCGAGGGCAATGTAGTCGTCATCCCACTCCAAGTACGTTCCGGCTCATCCTCCAACAGCGTTCTTAAATTTTCATTATAGTTATACGGCCCTCGATTCGTTGGATCAAAATAGACATCCAGCGTACTGATAAAATTCTCTTCGGTAAGCACGTCCCGGTTCGGAAAAACATCCGTCACCCTCACCCGCTGTGTTTCGGGAGTAATATTAACCTCACCCAAAATTTGATCAATATTTTGGGGAATGCTGTACCATGCAAAAGTACCCCGAAGATCAGATCGGGCAATTTTATCGGCAATATTTGTAGAAGGGTTTTCAGGCGGATTATCCTCAAAAAATATCTCATCGGGTCCATAACCGGGTACAGCTGCCGGTGCTGCAGCAAGGTTCCACCGTCCCGGGTTCATAAAGCTCAATCCAATATTGGAGCCTTCAAAATCGTCAATAAATGACAAACCGTTTTCTTCATCTTCAAATAGGCGATTGTTATCTATGGCATCATTAACGGCACTTGTTTGGGATACCCCGGGCCGTAAATGTGCAAACTCTCCACTTACAGTTAAGCTTGAATTTTCTTTAGTCTGCAACAGAGGTATCTGATCAATCAATCGCG
>CAYNKF010000064.1:0-9591 GCA_964397705.1 uncultured Balneolaceae bacterium
TTACTTTATGGCATGTATTGATACCATTGCATTTAGGAGAGATTTAAAATCACCTTATTGATAACCATTTAAATACTTTAAGATCCGAATTTTATGTCCTACAAAGATAAGTACACTACTGCTGAAGAAGCCGTAAAACTAATAAATTCAGGAGATCGCGTTTTTATCCACAGCGTGGCAGCAGCGCCCCAACCACTTATTAATGCCATGACAGACCGTGCTCCCGAACTTGAGAATGTTGAAATTGTGCACTTGCATACCGAGGGGGACGCACCCTATGTAAAACCGGAATACAGCGACACGTTCCATACGGATGCCTTTTTTGTGGGTGCAAACGTCCGGAAAGCTGTGAACGAAGGCAGTGCTGATTACTTGCCTATATTTCTAAGCGAGGTTCCGGGTCTATTCCGTCAGAATATCATGCCTATTGATATTGCTCTTGTACAGGTTTCTCCACCTGATAAACACGGCTACTGCTCGCTGGGAGTATCTGTAGATGCCACTCGTGCTGCATTGCAGGAGGCAAAACGAGCTATTGCCTTGGTAAATCCCAACATGCCGCGCACGCACGGAGATGGAATTTTTCATGCCAGTCGATTTAATGCTTTGGTAGAGGATGAAGGGTCGATCCACGAATTAAATATCCCGGAACCAAACGAGGTGGAAAGAGAAATTGGTCAAAATTGTGCAGATCTTGTCGATAATGGAGCTACGTTGCAGATGGGCATTGGTGCTATCCCCAATGCTGTATTGGAAGCACTTGACGGACATAAAAATTTAGGTATTCATACTGAGATGTTTTCTGACGGGGTTATGGATCTCGTTGAAAAAGGGGTAATCAATGGGAAAGAAAAGGCAACACATCCCGAAAAAATTGTTGGCAGCTTTGTGATGGGAAGCCGGGAGCTCTATGATTTTATAGATGATAACCCCATGATAGCCATGCTGGATGTAGAGTATGTGAATGACACAGCGGTAATACGACGAAATCCTAAAGTAACAGCTATAAACAGTGCGGTAGAAGTTGATATTACCGGCCAGGTATGTGCAGATTCTATCGGAACCTATCATTATTCAGGGGTTGGCGGACAGATGGACTTTATCCGGGGAGCTTCACTGAGTGAAGGCGGTAAACCAATTATTGCCCTTCCATCGACTACAAGAAAAGGGCAAAGTAAAATTGTGCCATACCTCAAGCAGGGGGCTGGTGTTGTAACTACACGGGCGCACGTTCATTACGTAGTTACAGAGTACGGCGTTGCAAATCTCTACGGCAAAAATATGCGTGACCGTGCTAAAGCGCTTATTGATATAGCACATCCGGATCATCGCGAAGAACTAAATAAAGCCGTTCGAGAGCGTTTTAAGCACGTCTAGCGTTCTTTTACAACAATAAAGTAATACATTTTGATTGGGCCCCATCTATGAGTTTAAGATGGGGCTTTTTATATCATAGATGACAAATAATACCAGTATAGGATATAACTATTAACTTTGTTTAGTATTTTATAAACTAAGTTAATAATTTAGGGTTCTCATATCATTTATTCTAAGTACTTCGCATGAATTTCACACAAGTCAGCAAAGATTTCCGAGCACTTTTTTCACTCGATCCAGAGGTGAAAAGCCAGGCATTCTTGATGTTTGTGTACAACTTTGTGTTGCTGAATACACTTTACTTATTAAAGCCGGTTCGTGACAGTCTATTTCTGGAGCAGGTTGGGGCCTATAATTTGCCGTTTGTGTTTATTTTAACGGCCATCGCTGTCATTCCGATTTCTATTGGTTACTCCCGGCTTTCCAAACGGCATTCTGTAGGATGGGTGGTATCAGCTATTACGCTATTTCTGTCAGCCAATTTATTTGTGATCTGGTTTTTTATAGAAATGAATAGTGTTTGGCTTTACTATGGATTTTATATCTGGGTCAGCATTTACAGTGTATTGATAACCTCTCAGTTTTGGCTGTTTGCCAATACAATTTTCAATTCGGTACAGTCTAAAAAGATTTTTGGTTTCTTAAGTCTTGGAGCTATAGCAGGGGGTGTTTCAGGGGGAGAACTAACCGCCATACTTGTCAATCAACTGTCGCTGAAACCCGAATCGTTGCTGTTGGTATCAGCAATTATCATTGTAGCTACCACTCCGCTGGTATGGTTGATTCTCAAAAAGGACGATAATACCGAGTTGTCACCAAGTGATAAAAATGACTATACAAAAGCTGATACATCAATTACGGCCAATCCCCTTAGAGAAATTTTGTCTCACAACCACCTGCTGCTGATTGTAGCTCTTATTGCAGTGACTGTGATGGTAACGACACTTATTGATTACCAGTTTAAGACGGTAGCTGAAGCTGCTTATACATCCGAAGCTGCTCTGACTAGTTTCATGGGAAAATTCTATGGACGGGTTAGTTTGATAGCATTAATTATCCAGCTTTTTATAGGAACGATTTTCACCAAAAAGTACGGTGTATCTGGTTCTCTGCTATTGCTTCCACTTGCATTATTAATCAGTGCCGGGGGGATGTTACTCGTACCCGGATTAGTGGCAGGGACCATCAGTCGGGGCGTGGATCAAACCTTAAAACATTCTATTGATCGTACCGGGCGGGAGCTTTTATTTGTACCTCTCCCCAAGCAGCTGAAGAATCGAGTGAAGGTTTTTATTGACTTATTTGTGGATCATGGTGCCCAGGGGCTTACGGGGCTGCTATTGCTGGGATTGACATTTGGATTGAATCTTGATGTTCAAGAAATATCGGTAGTGGTAATTACCTTGCTTATTGCATGGGTGGTAATCGCAAAGATGGCCGGCAACTCTTATGTAGATGTTTTCCGAAACAACTTGAAACGAAAAGTAAAAGGTGATTGGGAGAAAAGCCCTAAAAAAAGAAGTCGTTTTGAAGAAGCCAATGAGGAAAGTATTCAGAAGTTATTGAAAAGCGACGAGGAGTCTGATGTACTTTGGGCCTTGGAAATAATGCGAAAGCAAGGATTAGAAGTGGATCAGAATTTACTTATCAGGAACTTAAAACACTCCAGTTGCAAAGTGCGCATCAATGTTGTGCAATTGCTGCGTGAGCGAGAGCTCAGTGAATGGGTGGACGAGGTCATGGATTTGGCCTATGACAATGATGCTGATGTACGCATGGAGGCTATCCGATATGTGTATCAATTTTATGAAGGCGATCGCCGGGAAAAGCTATCCGTAGGATTGCACCACGATGATGCGCGAGTACAGGCCGTTGCTATGGCTCTTATCGCAGAAGAGGGTTATAATGAAGAGAAACAGCTGATTACTGATGAGTTATTAGAGGAGGCTGTACATTTTGAGGGTGAGTATGGGCATGAACTTCGCAAACAGTCTGCGAAGGTTTTGGGCGAAATGTATGACCGCGATTACGCCTATCTGCTAAAAAAATTACTTCATGATGAAAACCCATCCGTTGTTAAACAGGCTATTAAAAGCGCGGGTAAAACACAGGATCGACGATTTGTTCACGATTTACTAATGCTGATGGGTAACGGGATTTACCGCAAATCAGTTGAGAAGGCGCTAAGAGAATACGGCAGTAGGATATACGGTACCATGTACGATCACATGATAGATTCAGAACTGCCGGTGTCAATGCGGCGATATATTCCATGGTTGTTTTCTCAAACAGTGAGTGAAGACTCATGGGATATTCTTAAGATGAGTCTAAAATTCTGTTCTATCCCCATTAGGCATGGGGTTGTTAAGGCATTGCTTCGGATGCGCAAACAGCGTCCGTCACTTCGGGTATCAGATGATATTATAGCCCAGAATATCGAACGAGAGATAGAGCGATATTCAAAGCTTAAAAAAGCACTCCATTTTTACCAGAGCGGGAAAGTTATGTTATCTGATGAAGCAGATGAAATACTGGAATATGAAATTGAACAAACCTTCGAAAATGTTTTCCGGTTGCTGAGTTTGAATAATGATATTGAAGATATTGATAATGCGTATAAAGCAATAGTAGGGGGGGATCTGGGATTAAGAGCAGATGCCATAGAATTTATTGAAAACCTTATAACGTGGGATGTGCGCAAGTTGTTAATCCCTATTCTGGAAACTTACCATTCGAATAGCTTACCTGGAAATAGCTTTAGTAAGAAACTTACTGATACCGAAGATGTACTCTACTTCCTAAAGGGAATCTGCCACGCAGAACTGGAAGAAAAGTTAGCACCTAACCTTGAGGAAAAAGAGATATCCGAACGAGAGGCGCAGATAGCAAAGAAAGCAAATATTGAGGTCGAGAAATAGTATGCAACTGCTGAAATTCATATGTAGCTTAATGCGCAAAAAAGTGTGGCTTGTTACATCTGTGCTTGTTATTGGGATCGTGTATCCAGCAACTGCATTTTCACAATCCGTCGATTCCCTTAAAGCTAATAATGAAAATTCCAATACTGTGCCTTATAAAACTGAGCGTAGTATTGGGCAACACATTTTGGCGGCCCCATCGTATCTGTTGCATTGGTTTAGTCGTCCGATAGGATACGGTGTGAAATATGCTGAAGAGCATTTTCCACATTGGTTTGAAGGAGAGCGAGGCCCCTACGGATTTTTGCCGTTGGTAGAGGTTGGAGGTGAAGAAGGTTTTGCTGCCGGTGCACTTTTATATCATGACCACTTGTTTTTTAAGGATCACAGGGCGAGGGCAGAGATACTTTTTGGCTCCCAAGTGTATAACGAGTTTGATCTCCAATACCGGATACCTATAAAAGGAGTTGAAAATGGCAGCCTCACATTTGATGGAGAGTACGAAAATGCTCCCGAGCGCTCATATTATGCAGATAATCGCAATGAAGATCTGAGTTATGCCAGTGAATTTGGAGGTATAGAAGTAACTTACAGACAGCAGGTAAACAGGTGGTTGAAAACCCAAATTGATGCAGGCTATAGGGATAGAACGGTCAAAACAAGTAAGTATGAAGATGATGTTGAGGAACAGATTCCCTCTTCGCTGCTGGGTAACAGTCAACTGTTTACGGTAGGCAACCGTTGGATATTAAACCATAAAAATGGACGTAAGCGAACGCTTAATGGAACACAATATGTACTGGGCGGCAATTGGACACAGTCTACAGAAACGCACTCCCTGAGTTTTATAGAATATTACGGCGCGATCCATCACTTTGTACCGATTCCTGTCTTGCCGGAGACTCGTAGGTTGGGATTAAAGATGCAGTTGCGTAAACAAAATAATCTGGCTTCCCGCGATATCCCGTTTTATGAGCTTAATTCATTAGGTGGTACTCATAATCTACGGGGTTTTCCTAGTAAACGATTTCGAGCCAAAGGTACGCTACAGCTAACAGCCGAATACCGCTATCCAATCTGGGATTTTCTGGATATGGTGATTTTTATAGATGAAGGTCAGCCTTTCAATAAGTACGCTGATCTTTCGCTAGGTGATTTTAGATCTTCCTACGGCTTTGGATTCCACCTGCTTTCGAATAACGGACTTGCCTTTCGGTCAGAATTTGCATTTAGCAATGAAGGTGGACGATTCATCATCAGTATAACGCCTAATTTTTAGTGTAGATATGAAAGTTTATAACATACACATCATTGGGATTGTAGGGCTCTTAGCCATTATGGTTATGCAGGGTTGTTCCACCACAAAGCCATATGCTGAAGGAGATATAAAAACGTTTGATCCTGACACTACAACAATTGACCGGCCGGAAGAGCAACCGCAATACCAATACTGGGACCGCATCGACAATACCATTTTCCATCAGCTCGAAAAACCGCTGGATTTAAATCGTACGGTACGATATGTAGGTCGCAAACTTGGTGTTAGTGACAAGCGTCAGGCCGATAATGTAAACAAATTGGATGAAGTGCCGGAGTCGAGTTGGTATACACGTCGTCATTATTATAACGAAATGAGTTCCGAAGAGTTGGCAGCTGGCCCGAATACTGTATCACCTGATACGGCAGGACAATGGACGATATTCCGAGCTAAGTTGGAGGGGGCCAACTCTGGATTTTTTATCGAGGATGAAAACGAAAATCGCTATCTGATAAAATTTGACGGTTATAATTATCCGGAGTTGACGACTGCTGCAGAAGTCATTGGGACAAAGGTTTTCTACGCAGCGGGCTACACTGTTCCCGAATCGGTAATTACCTACTTTGATCCCGAAAGAGTTACCATTCAGGAAGGAGTTACGGTTGAGGAGAACGGAGAAAAACGTCTTATGACGATGGCCGATTACCGGGCCATAGTTGCAAAACGCCCCGTCAATAAAGAGGGCAAGATTCGGGCATTGGCCAGTAAATTTGTAGCCGGAATTCCAGTGGGTCCATGGAATTTTGAGGGCACGGTAAAGGAGGATCCCAACGATCGCGTTGCTCATGAGCACCGTCGGGAGCTCCGAGGTATGCGGGTGATTAGTTCGTGGCTTAATGATACCGACCGGCGTGACGCCAATACGATGGCTGTATATAACGATAGCGGCCACATTGACCATTACGTGCAGGATTTTGGCAATACGCTCGGGGCCAACGGAACTTCCATCCATCAACCGATACAGGGACAGGCGTATTTGATTGATCCCCGGTATATGTTGGTTTCAGCGTTATCCCTGGGAGGCTATGTTACTCCTTGGGAAACGATTGAAGTTGAGGTTCCATATCCGGCGGCGGGTTACTTCAGAGCTGATGTATTCAAGCCCGGTCGCTGGGTGCCTACCCATCCACTGCCGCCCTTTGAAAATATGACTCTTCGCGATGCGTTTTGGGGTGCAAAACAGGTAATGAGTTTTTCAGATGAAGATATCCGAACTATTGTAGCAACAGGCGAATACACCAATCCCAAAGCCGAAGAATATGTCGCAAAAACACTGATTGCACGACGCGAAAAGATCGGTCGGTACTGGTTTGCGAAGATAAATCCGCTGGATCGGTTTAAGGCTGAAATAAAGAATGATAGCCTTCGACTTTCTTTTGATGACTTGGCCGTGAACAGCAAGTTGGTGGATGCTTCCAGCCATCAATATTCAGGAACGATTAAGATGGGACGAAAAACCTTGGTCAAAGAAATAAAAGAAGATACACCGAAATTTACGGTGGATTTGAATGAAACGGTTTCAAACAGGATTCGAAAAACGATACTGGAATTTGTTATTCAGACCAAAGGAAAACTCCTTACCGGGAATGGTAAAAACGTAAAAGTGTATGTTGAGATACTTGATGAAGAAAGTAGGGTAGTTGGAGTTCAGCGTGAAGAGTAAACGAACCAAAAAAAATATACAGATGAAGAAGTTCGTATTTGCTTTAATAATTGTCCTTATTGTTGGAGGGTGTGTTTCTACTAAAGCACCTTCTGCTGATAGCATCCCGATAGTTGAAAGAAGTACACAGCCCAATGAGAGCGATCGACTATTTTCGGTATTTTTGGTTGGGGATGCCGGTGATGCTTCGCTTGATCCGCTGGAACCAAGCTTATCGATATTAGGTGAGAAATTACAACAGGCGGGAGAAAATAGTGCGGTGGTATTTTTAGGGGATAATGTTTATCCGCATGGATTACCTCGAAAAAATAACCGCAAGCGAGAGCAAGCTGAAAATCGGTTACAGGCACAGTTTAAATCCATAGAAAATTATAAAGGGAAAGTGATATTTTTGGCCGGCAATCATGATTGGAATTCCAGCCGCCGAAGTGGTTTGAAAGCGGTATTGAGGCAAGAAAAATTTGTTGAGAAATCTTTGAATCGGGGTAATGTATTTCTGCCCGATAATGGGAGGCCGGGTCCTGAACTGGTAAAGAGTAAAAATGGCAATTTTGATATGTCGATTGTGGCCTTAAATACCCAGTGGTGGTTGCATCCCCATAACAAACCGGGTGCCGAAACGGAAAAAGAATATGAGTTAACGAAAAAACAGATTGTTCAAAATCTGAAAGAAGCGGTTACCGACCCTTCGGTGGATCAGGTGCTGGTAGTAGGGCATCATCCCATGTATTCGAACGGTACAAACGGCGGAAAGTTTCCGTTGAAAACACATTTGTTGCCACCGATAGGAGGATCACTTTATGTATTATATCGCAATATTTTTGGTACGGCCCAGGATATTTCCTCACGAAAGTATAGCAAGATGAAGGAGCGGTTGACGTCCGTTTTTGCCGATCGCAACCCGTTGATCTACGCTTCGGGACACGATCACAGCCTACAGTACATTACTTTTGGTGATGAGCGACGGAATCAAAATTATATCGTCAGTGGGTCAGCGACGGTTACGAGTTATGTTAAAAATCCCGGATCACCCAACTTTGGCGTCCAGCAAAAGGGTTTTTCGGCACTGCATTATTATAAGAACAGTATTTGGATTGAGTTTTGGAGTGAGGGAGGAAAAAGACTTTTTGAACAAGAAGTGGCCCCTATCCATCAAAAGGGGTTAGGCAAAGAATAAAAAAGGTTAGGAGTATGGAAGTGACAGACGAAACGGTTTATGAGAAAAAGAAGGCTTTCGTAGAAGAAGTAAGTTTAATTTTTGAACAGCAAGGCCATTCTCGGATCAGCGGACAAATATTAGGTTGGCTGCACGTATGTAATCCGCCGGAGCAGTCGTTTAATGATTTAGTGGAGCACTTGAATGTGAGCAAAGCTTCGATCAGCAATATGACGCGGCTGCTTATACAGGGAGGATTTATTGAAAAAATACGTATGCCCGGTGAACGTCAAACCTATTTTAAACTTGTTGACCATGCTTGGTGCAAGGTTATGGAACGACATCTCGAAAATATGAAGAAGCTGCGTGATATTTCAGAAAAGTACCAGGCCGAATTAAATACGGAAGGAGAAACCGAAATTGATCGGTTGAATGAGATGCACGATTTCTACGATTTTGTTACTGAAAATTTTCCGGAATCGATAGAATCATATAAAAAGAGTTGTCGAAGTGGTGGAAATAATTAATGAGTTGTACAGGTTTATTTAACTCAAACCGAATAGCGGTTTGAAGCATCATTTCGAGGGAATCCCCATATAAATCCCTGTGAATCTTTAACGCTCCGAATTAAGTGATCGTTTGTCACGGTATATGAAGAACCTAATAAGTTTTTTAGGCTTCCCTTTATTTTTTTGCTTTATAATTGGATGTGTTGTGTCTTGATTCTCATCTCTCTGTCTTGAAAAATTGCCTTCAGGCTACAATTATTTACTTGGGTATTCGGTCTATTAGTTTTTTCTGATATCGTTCTGTAGCAGGTCATATCTATTTTCAAGAGAATATAAACAGGCATTTCAGCTATGAGGGCAAAAAAAGTTCTTTGAATGCGTATCTAACGCACCTATCTCACAGCTAATCTAAAATAATTATAAATTCTGTAGCAGTTTTAGAAAATTAAGCATAACTATTAGATTGACGCTCGATAATCGCAGGGATTGGTAATTATAAGAGAGAAATATTTATTTATGAGACGTTATTATACAAGCGTAATTCTACTATTATCTTTAGCATTTACTATAGCATCTTGTGGAGGCTCATCAACCGGACCGGATAATGGTGGTGGCGGCAATGAGTCAGCTAATTATGAGGTGACTACAAC
>CAYNKF010000065.1:0-9482 GCA_964397705.1 uncultured Balneolaceae bacterium
GCTTGTCATAGAATCTTTTGAAGAAACGATCTGTGCTATTATCTTTCCGCCAATTAAAAATCAGTCATCCCAGGGCACTATTTCGGAACAGGTTAAGTGCAATTCCGAAACGAAATGGTACCTTAGAACTAAGTAATAATATCATTACATGTCATTATACACTCCCGAGACCGTTAGTTGTAACGGTGAAACATTTAGTATATATCTTACTGAAAAAGAGCTTGAGCAACGAGTAGCCGAATTGGGTGATGAATTATCTTCCAAATATAAGGGAAAGAATCCCATTTTTATTGGCGTCCTAAATGGTGCATATATTTTCCTATCGGATCTGATGCGTCAGGTTGATATTCCCTGTGAAGTAGATTTTTTAAAGCTCAGCAGCTATGGAGATGAAAAAGTATCATCGGGAGAAGTAACCGACCTTAAGGATATTGATGCTGATATTGAAGACCGACATGTGATTTTGGTAGAAGATATCGTGGATACCGGGCTCTCGATGAATTATTTGGTGGATAAATTACAGAAAAAGAATCCCGAGTCTATAGCCACGGTAACGCTTTTGCACAAGACAGAGGCAACGCACCATGACGTTCAGCTCGACTATGTTGGATTTCAAATTCCCACGCTTTTTGTACTGGGATATGGATTGGATTATGCCCAGGAGGGACGTAACCTTGCTCAGATTTATATTTTAGATGAATAATAGAATAGTTTAGCTAAGCTTTTGTAGGTAATTCTTGGTAAGATAATCACGTAATCTGGTCATATCTTTTAGAGGACTTTGCAAAACTGATTTAATATATCATTCTGAATTTGTTTCAGAATCTAAATTTTATATTTGAGATAGTGACCAGAGATCATGAACTAAATTCAGGATGAGATGGTGGTTTTTGCAAAATCCTCTAACATGATTTTTTATTATTTACGACCATTTTATTTTGGATTTTTTGTAGCTTTTTAATCAGAGGTAGCAATTAAAATTATTCCGAACTTATAATTGAAAACGATAACAATCTCACTTATATTTGCGACTCTTTATTGGAGAGGTGGCTGAGTGGTCGAAAGCGCTCCCCTGCTAAGGGAGTATACCCCCATACGGGGTATCGAGGGTTCGAATCCCTCCCTCTCCGCTCAAATGTAATAGAGCTTTGTTGAGCAGGTCTGATTATTGCCTGCTCAGCAAAGCTTTTTTATTGGGGCTTTTAGGATAGATATTTGGTTGACTTGTTATTCCCCGTGTAATGTCACTACCAGTCTTCGGTTGCCTCCATTGTTTCTATGCTCACAAAGATAAATCCCTTGCCAGGTACCTAAATTTAAGTTTCCGTTCGTTATAGGAATGGAAACCAAATGTCCCAAAAGCGAACTCTTGATATGCGAAGTCATATCGTCAGGTCCTTCGAGCGTGTGTTCATAGAGTGACGTATCTTCGGGAACCATCCGTTTAAAATGTGTGGCAAAGTCACGCCGTACTGACGGGTCAGCATTTTCGTTGATGGTGAGACTGGCGCTGGTGTGTTGAATGAAGATGTGAGCAATGCCTTTGCTTATATTCGCAATTTCAGGAATTTTCTCTAACACTTCATCGGTGATGATGTGAAATCCCCGTGATTTTGCCGAAAGTGTAATCTGTGTTTGATACCACATTGGAGTTAAGATTTAGGAATTGAGAATTTGACCAGACGAATAATGTTAACTTAAATTTTTGGGGCAATCCTCTACCGTTCGCCCTCTGTTATATTACTTCTGGCTTCTGTCTATTTCGCTTAACCAAATAAACCTTGAATGTTCCCCCCATCGTGGCTGATGGTTTGTCCCGTAACATAAGATGCATGAGGAGACAAAATCCAACCTGCCAGAGATGCAATTTCTTTGCCTTTTCCAAAGCGACCAACCGGGATCGAAGCTTCCATTTCTTTACGGACTTCCTCCATTGATTTGTCAGACTCATCTGCAGCTTTCTTTATAACACGTTTAATGGCCGGCGTATCGTGTGATCCCGGCGCGAGAACATTCACTGTAACACCTTGCTTGGCAACTTCTTGTGACAACGACTTGGCAAAACCAACCATGCCGGCGCGGAACGAATTACTGAGCACTAATGAGGGAATAGGTTGTTTTACAGATTGGCTTTCCACAAATAGAATGCGTCCATATTCTTTTGAGGTAAAATAAGAAACTAATCGCAGCACCAGTTCAATCTTCCAGCGCATAACATTTTCATAGGCTTCATCCCAATCATAGATGGCCGTTTCGAGCGGACTTAGGGCTGGCGGACCACCGGCGTTAATGACAACGCCATGAAGCTGATTATTACCAATTGCAGCTTCAATTTCGTTATGGGTAGCATCATCGGTTAAGTCACCAGCGACGACATCAACTTGAGAGTTGTACGATTCTTTGAGCTCACTAAGTTTCTTTTCACGACGGGCAACGGCAATAACGCTTGCTCCCTCATCCAATAAAAGTTCTGCGATAGCACGTCCAAATCCACTGCTTGCACCGCAAACAATAAAGCGCTGGTTGTCAATTTTTAAATCCATATTAGTATCAAATCAATAGTTTCTATTTTTAATAACAATATTTAATAAGGTAACTGTTCAATATCAGTGATGCTAAAATTGAGCTTTTGGGAACCAATAAAAAATCAGCTGAAGTCAAAATCCTCAAAATGTATGCTTTTACCAGGTATCTGCAGTTCTTGGAATTCCTTTAATAGCGATTGCCTCATTTCTTTGGGACCACAGATAAAGATTTCTCTTCCTTTGACGTCGTTAATTTCATTGGCTGATAAAAACCCTTCCCGATCAGCACAAGTTAAGTGGAATGAGAAGCCTGGCAGCTTGTTTTCAAGTTTTTTAAACTTTTTAATATAGATGGCTTCTTCTCTGCTATTGACACAGTAATATAGTTCTGCCTCAAAGTTGGATAAATTTGGTTCCTCAAGTAGATCATTAGCCCAGCTGATAAATGGAGCAATTCCTACACCACCGGCAATCCAGAGCTGTGGCTGGTTCGAATCATTATAATCAAACCGACCATAAGGGCCCTCAATTTTTGCTTTGGCACCGGGCTTGAGAGTTTTGAAAAGATGGTTGGTATAATCTCCCAAGGCTTTAACAACAATAGTTATGTCTTTTTCGGAAGTAGTACTGCAGATAGTGAAAGGATGTGCTTCTTTGCTGATAGAGGGATACCGGTAGCTGAAAAAACAAAATTGTCCTGGAGTAAATAAAAGGTTTTCTGAGTCAGGTGACAGGGTAACCTCTATAACCTTTTTGTTGAGCTTGTTTACCTTTTTTACGGTGTAAGACTTTTTATCGGTAATCCAATCAAAGAAAACAGATTTGTATAAAAAGCTGATAACTCCGAGAAGGGAGAAGAATCCCAAATAAATGGCAAGCGGTATATTCGAATTTACTAATTCATCCAATAAAAAAAAGTGGGGGATGATTAGTAGAAAAACGATGCCTGTAAGTTTGTGGGTTAGCTTCCATTTGTCGTAGGAAATTTTAATGACCAAGGTAACCAACATTAGCAAGATAAATCCCAATAAGGCCCAGCTTCCAAGGTTGATTGCCAACCGGCGGTGAGTAGGGAGTACGAATTCTATTGCTCTGCCGATATCCTGTGGAATCCATCGGGCTGCCAAGGCTATAGGATGATAGAGAATAAGGAAAAATGCTATTTTTCCGATGGTATGATGCATTTGATAGACTTTGTCTAAGCCGCCAAACAGGTCTTCAATCCATCGAAGTCGGGTAGAAAGTACGAGAGAAAAACTGTATAGCATAAAGCCAAGAATACCTGCCAGCTGACTGCTGCTGATAAGCCAGGGATTCAGATTGTGCCGAAAGGTCGTTTCGGGATATGAGATCAACCAAAGGGGGACTGCCAGTATGGTAAGGCTAAATATTACGCATGATGCAATTATCTGCTTGTTTCGCATTACTCTATATCTAATAACATTGGTTGATTACTAAGGCATAATGTAGGTTAGGGGTAGTTGGCAGTCAACCTCTAGAACGTTCTAATAATTACAAATAATAAGATTTTGCGATAAGGAATTGGGAAAATAAAGCCGTATCTTTGCTGGCTAAATTTTATAGGATTGTCAGGCTCATCAATATGCACTTCTGCGTCATTCTAAAATAAATTAAAAATGATGCTGTAGTGTATTTGTTACAGAGGAGAGTTCAATCCGATTTTAATCAACACAGTTTATGTACAAGGATATTAGAAATATTGCGATTATTGCTCACGTTGACCACGGCAAAACCACACTGGTGGACGAAATGTTGAAGCAGAGCGGAACGTTTCACGAGCATGAGGAAGTGGCCGAACGTGTGATGGATTCCGGTGATCTGGAAAAAGAGAAAGGAATTACCATCAGTTCCAAAAATACTGCTGTAAAGTGGGGGGATACCAAGATCAATATTGTGGATACACCCGGCCATGCCGATTTTGGCGGAGAGGTCGAGCGAATTCTCAAAATGGTAAATGGGGTTATTATTTTGGTGGATGCTGCCGAAGGGCCACTGCCTCAAACTAAGTTTGTACTCCGCAAATCATTGCAACTGGGATACGAACCTATCGTTGTTATCAATAAGATTGATCGCAAAGATGCACGTCCGGATGAGGTATTGAATGAGATTTTTGATCTCTTTGTGATGCTCGATGCTACCAATGAACAGCTCGATTTCCCTATCATTTATGCTGAAGGTATTAATGGCATTGCAAAAGATGAGTTGGAAGATGACAACGACGATTTAAGTCCGCTTTTTGATCAGATTATTGAAACTATTCCTGCTCCTGAACAGATTATGGATGCTCCTTTTAAAATGTTGGTGAGCAGTATGGATTGGAGCGACTATGTTGGACGTATTGCAATCGGACGTGTGGAACAGGGAACTATTGAACAGGGTCAGCAGATTGCACTGCTCGATCGTAATGGGAACCTCAAGGAAAAAGCCAAGGCGACGAAACTTTTTACCTTTAATGGATTAAAGCGTGAGCCCGTTGAAAAGGCGATAGCCGGAGATATTTTTGCGCTGGCCGGATATGAAAAAGTAGATATTGGCGATACGCTTACAGCTACTACCGATATGACGGCACTGGATTATTATGATATCGACCAGCCGACGATGGCGATGTTTTTCCGTGTGAATGATTCGCCCTTTGCAGGATTAGAAGGAGATTATGTGACGTCTAATCAAATTAAAGACCGACTGATGCGTGAGACTCGTACCAATGTTTCTATTGAGGTGGAGCAGACCGAAGATCCGGATATTTATAAAGTATCTGGCCGTGGTGAGCTCCAGTTGGCTATCCTTATTGAAACGATGCGCCGCGAAGGATATGAGTTTGCAGTTTCTCGTCCCGAAGTGCTCTACAAAGAAATTGATGGACAAAAGCATGAACCTTTTGAAGAAGTGGTTGTAGATGTTCATGAAGATTACAGCAATAGGGTGATAGATAATCTGCAGAAAAGGAAAGGAATTATGACATCTATGACGAAGGAGGGAGAAAATAGTCGCCTTATTTTTAAAGTCCCTTCTCGCGGATTGATTGGTTTCCGTGGTGAAATGCTTACCGAAACGCGCGGCACCGGTATTATGCATCAGCAGTTTGATGCTTATGAGCCGTTTGCAGGAAAAATTCCGGGTCGTAATAGCGGTACGTTGATTTCATTGGAAAAAGGAGAAGTGACCAGTTATGCGCTCGAAGGATTACAAGATCGAGGTACGTTCTTAGTTGAACCCGGGGATAATGTGTATGAGGGACAGGTTGTTGGTATCAATAATCGTTCTGATGATCTGGTCGTTAATGTAGTTAAGAAGAAAAACCTGACGAACCACCGTGCTACCCAAAGTGCTGATGAGGTAAAAATTGCTCCCGCTAAGAAGATGAGCCTGGAACAGTGCATCGAGTTTATTGATGATGATGAACTGCTGGAAGTAACCCCCAAAAGTCTGCGCATTCGCAAAAAATATCTCGATTTTAATGAACGTAAGCGAGCGAAGAAGAATAAGGAGTTCGCATAAGACTCCACTTGAGAGGGGTGGCTCCGCGGTTTTGCAGAGACGGGGTGTGTAAACTGAAGGCAAGAATTTGAATACCGTTGGACATTTATGTCGAGTCGAGCACTAAGTGAGATGAATTTCGCTATACTATCGAATCGCTAATGCCGCAAAATAAAAATACATCAAGTCACAAGCACTTTGCTGAACTGCTCGACAGTAGGTTCAGAATACCGAAAACCAACATCCATTTTGGGATTGATCCTATTGTTGGACTCATTCCCGGGGCAGGGGATGTGCTGACCGGAGGCGTTTCCCTATATTTCTTAATTAAAGCGGCTCTTTTACAAGCCAATGCCTCCGTGTTAACTCGAATGTTTATGAATATCCTGATGGATGTTTTAGTTGGATCCATACCGATATTGGGTGAAGCTTTTGATGTTTACTGGAAGGCCAACCTGCGAAATGCCCGCATTTTGGAGGAACTGCAACAACATCCACAGAAAACAACCAGCGAAAGCCGCCTGTGGATATGGTTCGTAGTAGCACAATTTATCGCTATTCTTATCGCAATTATTTTGCTTATCGGATGGCTAATTGCCGAAGCCATAGGATTACTGATTACATAGTGCGAAAAAAAGGCAATTATCCCATTCCATAAAATTTACTTCTCTCTTTATAATAGGGCATAAACACTTTCTTCAATTCCTGGTGCTCCGAATTTTGCAGGTCGGGATCTTCATTTATAATCTTCCAAGCTGCTGATTTTGCCTGTTCTAGAATCCATTGATCTTCAACAATATCGGCAACGCGAAATTCCGGTAGCCCACTTTGCTTGGTGCCAAGGAAATCGCCCGGACCACGCAGCTCAAGGTCAGCTTCAGCAATTTCAAATCCATCGCTTGTCTGAGCCATTTTTCGAAGGCGGAATTTTCCCTCCTTACTCACTTTTTGTCCGTGTACTAAAATACAGTAGCTCTGTCGCTTGCCGCGTCCAATACGCCCCCGTAGCTGGTGGAGCTGTGAAAGTCCAAACCGTTCGGAGTGCTCTACAATCATTATGCTGGCGTTCGGTACATCTACCCCTACTTCAATAACGGTAGTAGATACGAGCACCTGAATGTCATTATTAATGAACTGCTGCATGACTCCATCTTTTTCCTCGGATTTCATTTGCCCGTGAAGCAGTCCGACTTCAAAATCCGAAAAACGTTGTTTAAGCTTCTTATACCCGGCAGTTGCATCTTTAAGATCCATCTTTTCCGATTCTTCGACTAACGGGTAAACCACATATGCTTGTCCGCCTTCTTCGAGTTCTTGTTCTACAAAGGTGTAAATATCATCTTGTTTACTTTGATGACGAACAGCTGTTTTAACCGGTTTTCGTCCGCCGGGCAACCCTTTAATCACAGAGATATCCAGATCACTATATAATGTCATAGCTAGCGACCGAGGAATAGGAGTGGCCGACATCACTAGTACATGCGGATGAGATCCCTTGGTTAGAATCTCGGCGCGTTGCTTTACACCAAAGCGGTGCTGTTCATCGATGACCGCTAATCCGAGATCGTTAAAACTAACTTCATCCTGAATGACGGCATGCGTGCCAACAACGATATCGCAATTGCCGCCTTCAATATCAGTAAGAATATCGGTTCGTAAGCTCTTTTTTTGATTGCCAACCAGTAGACGGATAGTTATATCAAGCGGATCTAAAAAATCCGAGAGTGTTCGAAAATGCTGTTCAGCCAGAATTTCCGTCGGTGCCATAAATGTGGCCTGGTACCCATTATCCAGCGCCATCAAAATAGCTCCGAGAGCAACGATCGTTTTTCCCGATCCCACATCACCCTGAATAAGTCGATTCATTTGTTTGCCCGAGCGCACATCTTTTTTGATGTCCGAAAGAGCAGACTTTTGCCCTTCGGTTAGTTTAAAGGGAAGATGCTCATTAAAAAATCCTTGCGTGTAATTCCCCATATTCTCAAAAAGAGGACCTTGAGCTTTTTCGATAATTTCATGCTTTGTCTTGGCTACGCTTAGCTCAAAAAGAAAGAGCTCTTCAAACTTAAATCGTTTAAAGGCCTGTTTGTATTCAGATTGGGATTCCGGAAAGTGAATCATGCGATAACTTTTGTGCCGAGGGGGTAGATTATGTTGGTTCCGAATTTGTTTAGGTAAAAATTCCGGTGGACGCTCATGTTTTAGGATAATCTTTTGCCACTGATGTATAAGCTTACTGGTAATACGGCGCTTGGAAAATGTTTTATTACTTGGATAGATAGGGACTATCTGTTTTAGGTCTTTAATATCTGTGTTGTCATCAATTTTATCCCATTCGGGATGAGCCATCGAGACATAGTGTCCATACTTCTTAGCCTTTCCAAAGAAAGCAACTACATTACCTTCAGAAAACTGTTTCTTTATATAATATCCTCCTTTAAACCATACGCCCTTCAGAGAAGCGGTATCATCCTGTAAAATAATTTCGAGTCTTTTCTTTTTACCGTATCCCTTTTGCTGTATTTTTTTGATGCGTCCTACTACAGTTACTTCTTCGCCTTGACCTTGAACTTGTCGAATTGGGAGTACGGTTGTACGGTCTAAATACCGATGTGGAAACCAATTTAAGAGGTCTAGCAAAGAATCGACTCCACTCTCAGAAAGGGCCTTTAATCGCTTGGTGCTTAAGTTAGGAAGATCAACTAATTTCAAAATAGATATACTGATATATTACTTTATACTACTTATTTGAACAAAATTGAGCTACTTTATGGGCAGTTTGTAAACTAATGAGCCCGATGGGATAAAAATAGAAATAAATCATATTTTTTTCTTGCATTAGTGGGTGTAAAATCCTTATCATTGGCAACTCTTGTTCGACCGAAAAATCAATTAAGCGTTTATAAATCGTGCCTACAATACAACAACTTATTCGCAAAGGTAGAAAAAGCAAGCCGAGTAAAACTACGGCGCCTGCCTTAGAGAACTGTCCGCAAAAACGCGGCGTCTGTGTACGAGTTTATACTACTACGCCCAAAAAGCCAAATTCGGCTTTGCGTAAGGTTGCTCGTGTACGTTTAACTAATGGATATGAGGTAACTGCATATATTCCCGGTGAGGGACACAACTTGCAAGAACACAGCATTGTGCTTGTTCGTGGCGGTCGTGTTAAGGACTTGCCTGGTGTTCGTTACCACATCGTAAGGGGGACGCTCGATACTGCTGGTGTTGAAGATCGTAAGCAGGGTCGTAGCCTTTACGGTACTAAAAAACCTAATTAGATATAATTGTTGAGTAGGAAATAAACCGATAAGAATATGAGAAGAAAGACAGCAGATAAGCGTGATGTTCAACCAGATCCTGTATTTGGTGATAAGCTGGTAACGCGTTTCGTTAATAATCTAATGAGAGACGGCAAAAAGAATGTTGCCCGAAAGATTCTTTATCAGGCTTTTGAAA
>CAYNKF010000066.1:0-9341 GCA_964397705.1 uncultured Balneolaceae bacterium
CGTGCTGGCTCCCGCTACTACTCTGTAATGGATGATGGATTCCGAAGTGGACGTTTTGCTCCTAGCTTTACTCCTGGACGTGGTGCACCTGCTGCAGCCGGAGAGATGACTGCCTTTATGCTTAACCCCTTTGTTAAGCTCGGTGGACTAGAATTCTACGGTGTATACGAAAACGTAAGTGGAAACATCAAAGGAAATGATAGCCGTACCTTCAACCAATACGGTGCAGAAGCGCTCTATCGTTTCGGAGCCAACGAAGACTTCTATCTTGGTGCCCGATATAACTTAGTTGATGGAGAAATGACCAGCGGCGATATCGAAATTGATCGATTCAACATCGGCGGCGGCTGGTTCCTAACCAAAAATGTTATGGCCAAGCTTGAGTATGTAACACAATCATATGACGGTGAAGGCTATGTTGGAACCAAGTATGACGGTGGCGAATTTGATGGCGTTATGCTCGAAGCCGTAATTAGCTTCTAACAAATATTTAACCATAGGAGCAAACGACTTATCACTAAGTCTAAGTTCCGATCCCCTGATGCGGTGTCGTCTTTGAAAAGGCGACACCGTTTTTTATTTGTATTCAATTACACAACACAGTATTTAACCTTTTTGAGCCTTATAAATTATTACATCTATAAGGCTCTTTTGTATTTGCTACTGCACTTCATTGGTTGCGTCTCTTTTGCACTCTGGTATCTTCCTATACAGAAGTAGATCGTCCACTAAATTTGTCCTCACACAATTAAATCTGCTCCGTTAATTGTACCAGCTATTCCTGTAATGACAGCTAATAACATTTGATGCCCTGTATCCTCCTATCACAAAATTTTTCTGTCTCACATTTGCCTTCTAAGAGTAGATCAAAAGAGGAAGGGTAGGATGGCATGTATCAAAGTTACCGCTTACGCAAAGTATATGCATGACCCATTAATGATAATTATAGAACAAAGACCATGGTTGGTATTGCCAACCCTAAATTTAGCATACGAACGAAGAGGAGATATTGAAAAATTAAATATAGTATGGTCCGCTTTTTTGAGGACAAGGGTCAAGGAGCCCGGGCTTATCGTTCTGAAAAACCTTCGGATTCCTATTTTTAAAGACTATTAATTTCCGTTATTGACGAATGGCAGAGAGGTGATAATTGATCTTGTTGATCAGCTCTTTGAAATCGAGAGGCTTAATAACAAAGTCATGTGCTCCGTCGATAAGCGCCTTTTGGGTAACCTCAATCTCAACATAAGAACTCATCACAATAATCTTTACCTGAGGATATCTTGCCTGTAGAAAAGAAAATAATCCATCGCGATCCAGGAGCTGACTGTCAACGATGATTAAATCGATGGGTTTGGTTGTAAGTACTTTTTGCGCTTTTGTTGCGTTACACGAGGTATAACAACAAAAACCCTCTTCGCTCAGGATAAGCTGCAGAGAGTCGCGCACTACCTCCTGTTGATCAACAATAAGAATTGACTGAGCCTTCATGTAAAGCAAAGTGGTTAGTAATTACTACTTTTGTCATTAGTAGTAATGCAATTACAAGACCACTTTTACCATCAATGCAAAATTAATTGCAAGTGGCCTTTAAACCACCATAAGGCACATTTTAAACACTGTTTTCTAAAATCGGTTTTTTTCGATTGCAGAGCTGCAAGAAGAGTAATATTGCAGTTTGCATTACTGCAAGTTTATGGTTTTAAACTACCTATAGGAGTTGATTCACTACTAATATTTTTTATGATAATAGTTCATATCATGCTTCAAACCGCTTTTTTACAAATAATGTTCTTGCTTCAGATAGTTTGGAACGATGGTTGCATAATTAATAACAGATAAATTACAATAACCCATTAATCACAGTTAAAAGGGATCACTATGAAATCTTTATTTACTACTTTATTAATCTTTTTATTTACCCTATCAGGCAATGTACTGGCACAGTCTGATTCCTATGAAATTCTTGAGAAGAGCACTATACAAGTTAAGGGAACTTCTACTCTCCATGATTGGACATCAGATGTAGAAGAATTTAGTTCGTACATTAAATTCAACGCCGCTGCTTTAGAAGGGGATTCCATAAGCAATCCGGTGGAGTCACTTTCACTTACCATTCCGGTTGAAAGTATCGAGAGTGGAAAAGGAGGAATGAACCGAAGAACTTACGATGCACTTAAACATGATGATTTCCCCAATATCATGTTCCAAATGAATAACGCCGAGCTGGTTAATGCCGACTCTGCTTTGACATCTATGGAGCTTAGTGTAGAAGGGAATCTAACCATTGCCGGATCAAGCAAGAACATTACGCTGCCCGTTACCGGCGCAAAACAAGAAGACGGTTCATTTAAGTTTACCGGCGAATATGAAATCAACATGAAGGATTATGATGTTGATCCGCCATCAGCTATGTTTGGAACTATAAAAGCCGGAGAAGTGGTTACAATACCTTTTGAAATCTATGTGACCAAATCCTAATAAAACGATATTAATGCGCCCCGCTACATCTCTAATGTCCTCCTCTATATTGGAACGTGTTAGATGGCAGTTTCTACTGCTCCTAACTCCATTAATAATCCTTACCAATATATCTCAAAGCGGGGCGCAATCTTATCTGTTAGATAATGTCACTATCGAAAAGGGAGGAAAAGTTTGGATCGAAGGTGAAGCCGGCATGATAAGCTATCAATGTAATGCCGAAAACCTCTCCGGAGTTGGTAGAATCAATAATACAACCAATTCCATGAGTGGCATAAGTCAACAAGACAGTGAAATTGAGATTTCAGTTTCGTTGCCCGTACAGGCTCTTAGTTGTGGCAAACGCGCTATGGATAAGGATATGTATGAAGCGCTCAAATCAGATAATTATCCGAATATAAGCTACAAGCTTTTAAGCGCCGAGCTGACCAATGAGAGTAGTGATACCACCGAATGGATGGATATTCATACTCGTGGGATTATGGAAATTGCGGGTGTACAGGACACTACTTCTTTTTTGGTACAGGGGAAATTAATTAATGACAATAGGTTCCAAGTGAAAGGGTCTAAACAAATCCATATGGATACCTACAATATTGAGAGACCAACCGCCATGCTAGGCCTTATCAAAGCCAGTAAAGACCTGAGTGTCCATTTTGATGTGACTGTTCAGCTTGAAGATTCAACAAGACAGACTAAGTAAACTAACCTGAAACCCCCAGTCGCTCCATTTTACGATACAGCGTAGAAGGGTCAATACCTAACAAGCGCGCCGCCTCAGATTTATTTCCCTCCGTTCGTTTTAATACGCTCTGTATGTGATGCTTCTCAAAAACCTGGATCGCCTCATCAAGCTTGTCACTATCCATCTTAAAGGATTCCCCTTCTGAAGATTTCTTAAAGGAGGCCGGCAGATCATCAATCGTAAGAAAATCGCCATCGCTTAACAGCACCGCCCGCTCAATTACATTTTCAAGCTCCCGTACCTGACCTTTCCATTGATAGGTCATCATAGCACTCATAGCATCGCTGGTAATTCCTTTCAGATTGTGTTTTAGTTCTTTATTGTATTTTTGCAAAAAGTGATGGGCTAATAATGGAATATCTTCTCGGCGCTGCTCTAAGGGTGGAAGGGAAATTTCAACTACATTTAGCCGGTAGTATAAATCATCCCTGAAATCACCTTCCTCAATCTCTTTTTCCAGATCCTTATTGGTAGCTGCAATAATCCGGGTATCAAACGATACCATTTGATTGGACCCCACCGGCTTTACTTCCCGCTCTTGCAATACCCGTAGCAGGTTTACCTGCAAGTTCAGTGGTATCTCAGCCACTTCGTCCAGAAATACTGTGCCTCCGTGGGCCGCTACAAATACGCCATCCTTGTCAGCATTGGCACCGGTGAATGATCCTTTTTTATGGCCAAAAAGCTCTGACTCAACCAGGTTTTCGGGAATGGCTCCACAATTAATAGCCAAAAATGGTTTTTTGGATCGGTCGCTGTTGGAGTGAATAGCCCGTGCTACCAATTCTTTGCCCGTACCACTCTGTCCCGTAACCAGCACATTACTTGTTGCCTGGCTAACACGCTCTACCATCTTATACACATTTTTCATGGCCGAGCTTTCTCCAATAATATGATTGAAGTTATACTCCTTGTCGATCTGTTCCCGCAAATACTTGTTTTCTTGCGCCAGACTTTTTTGCTCCAGCAGATTCTTTATCCGGATGAGCACTTCATCAAATTCCAGCGGCTTCAAAATATAATCTGCAGCCCCTTTCCGAAGTGCCTGAATAGCCGTTTCGATGCTACCGTGAGCTGTAATAATAATAGTCAACGTATCCGAGGAGTGCTTTAAAGCATATTCAAGCACCTCAATACCGTCAGTGTCTGGCATTTTTAAGTCGGTGACAATAATGTCGTAGCTGGCCTTATCAATTGCATTAATAGCCTCACCGCCATCTTTTACCGCTGTGCAATTATATCCTTCATCCTCCAGCACAATGGTTAGCGATTCCCTGATGCTGTCTTCATCATCTGCAATTAAAATCGATCCGTTCATAAATTAACTTTTGGTAGGTAGTTTTATAATAAAAGTTGTTCCGTCCCCGTAATCAGACTCTACGTAAATAGAGCCGCCTATTTTGTTGATAATACCGTGACTTACTGAGAGCCCCAAACCGGTCCCGCTTCCCACTTCTTTCGTGGTAAAAAACGGTTCAAATATTCTGGATTTGTGTTCCTCTTTAATTCCTTCGCCGATATCTGAGACCGTAAGTTTCGCCATGCCATCTTGCTCCTGGGTCACAATAGTCACTTTGGGATTTTCTTCGTTTTTCATGGCATCTACAGAATTAAGCAACAAGTTCACCAGTACCTGATGAATCTGGTCAGGCACACAAGAAACAAGAGGTAACCTTGGAGATAAGTTCATCTCAAATTTCACGTCGCGACAACGGGCATCGTGTTGAAGTAACCCTACGGCCGACTCGATAATTTCATTTATCTGCACCTTTTCGGCCTGCATGCTCGAAGGGCGTGAAAAGTCCACCAGATCACGCACAATTTTATTAATGCGCTGAATATGATCGCGCACTTTTTTTAGTTGGTCTTGTATAAAATCTTCATTGGTCTTGCGTTGGCATACCTGAACTAATGAAGAAATAGCCGTCAGCGGATTGCCCACCTCATGGGCCACCCCTGCAGCCATATGACCAACTGTGGCCAGCCGCTCAGACTGCTGAATCTGCTCCTCCTTCATCTTTACATCCGTAAGGTCGCGTAATATCTGGGAGCGTCCCACAATTTCACTATCATTATTACGGATATATGATTCTGTTAGATTCACCAACTTTTTTTCGCCCGATTTTGTAATTCGTTCCGTTTCGTAATTACTGACATTTCCTTTGTATTTCATCCCGAACTCAATGCATTCCAACTCTTGCATTTCGATAAGTTCATTCGGCACAATTTCTGTTATCTTTTTTCCGAGGATCTCTTCACGTTTCCAACCGAGCATTTCTTCTGCTCCGCGATTCCAGGTTGTTATGTGATTTTCGTTATCTATAGAAATAATCGCATCAGCGGAATGCTCAATAATATCACTGTAGCGCATTTTTGTAGCTTCAAGCTGATCCTCATAATACTCACGGTAATTATATACCGTCCATGCAGCCCAAACCATCAAAAAAAGAGATACAATAACCCCTCGGCTAAAGTAGAGCCACTGCATGGTTTCCTGAGAAGTTTCGGAAAGAATCGTCTGGTCAATAATTTCAGACGCACCGAATACCACTCCTAAAATGATTAAAGAGGTAAAAAACAGATATCCCATCCGAGCTTCTCGCAAAAATCGAACAATCTCTTTCATACCTTACTCAGTTTAATCTTTCTTTACTAATGGTCAATAAAACTATCAATTACCAGCTACCAAGCAAACGTCGAATCAGCACAATTTGACCAATATGATATGAATTGTGGTCAACAATAAGCATAGCCTCTCTAAATAGGGTCTGCCCGTCGCCATGAGGAAAGGGCTTTTGCAGATTATTTTGCGGATCTCGAATAAGCTCACTCATTGCTTCAATCCCGTCTCGTACCGCCTGCACAGATAGCTCAAACTGTTTCTGACTTTCGGGCTTCGACTTTTCAGGCCAGTAATCATTCGGCCAATCAAGTGCTTCATAATCGGGGTTTTTGCAAAATTCCAGGATATCATCTTGTGCAATCCGGATATGCTCAACAAGCTCCCAGATCGTATGTGGTACGTCCTCAATTCGGATTCCTGCCTGCTTATAGGTCAGTCCCTGCACTGCCTGATTAAAGTCGACATGTGCGTTCCTACCCTCGAGCTGCTCCAGTAATAATGATCGTACCGTTTTTCCTGTCCCCATACTTATGTGCTGTGATCTAAATTATCAAGACCGTTAATGTAATAACCGTAGACCAAAAGTCCTTATACTGAAAATGAGAGAAACAGATTATTAAAAAAGGGGTGGAAAAGGGGTGCTAAGAAAGGAGTTAAAATGAGAAAAGCCCTGCGTTTGCAGAGCTCTTTTTCAATCAACTGTTTACAAGATAATGGAATTACCCTATACGGAACAAGTATTTTTGATATATAACAACTAATATACAACTAACCTGTAATTAACAGTAAGTAAACTTTATCTATTAAATAATTGTTGTTAAGTTGTCATTAGGATATAACAGTATTTAATACTAAATATTTAACTCTTTTTGTGCTTTATGCCTAAGCAAGTGGGTAACCTTACCCTTTATTCGGTCGATGACCTACATGAACAATTGGGTCTCAGTAAAATGACGATACGTGCCTATTTAAGAGAAGGAAAAATACGTGCCCGCAAGCTGGGGGTTAAGTGGTATGTAACAGAAGAGGCCTTACGGGAATATTTCGATGAACCCTCAGGAGGGGCAAGTCCGCAGAAAAAGAAACCCAATAATTACCGTTACATTGTTAAGGGGATTAATGATCTGGTCAGCGAACAGGAAGAGTGTGAAACAATCGATGAAACCATAGAATGTATTGAGGAGCAGGCTATAATCAGCCTTTTTCAGGTTGCCATTCTTGATAGGGAAACCGATGAAGTGATAGAACTCATTAAGGCGCGCGATTTCCTCGAGCGCCATACATGATTTTCGCTACTTCTTTAAACCTCAGACAGGCACTTATTAAATCGAGACTTATTTTAACTATACATCACAAAGATCTTTAAATTCAAAACTGATATGCTTAAAAAAGACGATACCAAACTCGAGATTTTTGGTTTTGGCGACGATGAAAGCGATGAAGATACTTTTTATTGCTTGGTGAATACTACCAAAAGCCCGGATGGAATAGACCTGGAAAAACTTTCTAATGCAGATCCCCGAAAGTTTGACGAAGTACTCAATGAGATGGGCTGTATTCTACTGCTTCGCGGTGATGAAGTCGAAGAACTAATCAACAGAGATGACATAACAGATACCAACTTGCATAAATCACTATATGAGTTGGCTGTAGATGAAGGCATTATTGAGTAGGCAGGTTACCCCGTTTATTTGAAATAGTTGCTCTAAAAAGAGGAAAAATTGCTGCTTGCTTGTCGCAAACAGCGTACTGCCTATAGTTATCCTTAGATCGAGAAAGGACCCTCTTGCTGCCACCAATGCCAGGCACGCAAAATAGCAACCATTGTTTTTCCGTCTGATATTTCGCCGTTATGCACCATCTCAACGGCGGTTTCGAAAGGCAGTCGCTCTTTAATTAAAAACTCGTCGTCATCAACCTGTTGCTCAAATGATGTAATATCCCATGCGGTATAAAGATGGATAATCTCGTCAGAATAACCGATACCCGGATAATAATGTCCGATATATTGAAATTGCTGACACGTTAATCCCGCTTCTTCTTGCAGTTCGCGCTGCGCTGTGGGGCCGGGTTCTTCATCGGGATCGATTTTACCGGCCGGCACTTCATAAAATATCTGGGACATCGGGTAACGAAACTGTTTGACCAACATGACATCACCGTTTTCAAAAATAGGTACGACCGCCGAGGCTCCGGGATGCTTGATCCATTCCCGGGTTGAAGTGGTTCCGTCGGGCAGCTTTACTTCATCAAAATAAACATGAAGCAGACGACCGCTGAAAACCTTTTGAGATGTCAATTTACGTTCAACAAGTTTATCCGAATCGTACATAGAATTTTTTTTATGTATCTTTTGGCTGTTCGGTCAAGACCGAATAAGCGCGAATTATAACAAACAATTAGGTTTCCATTGTCAGAAACATTTAACATAGATCATAAGCAGATAGACGTTAAGCAAGACCTGTTTACATGGTCGAACCTGATTTCACTGTCGCGTATTTTGATTGTAGCGCCTGTGGCTTACCTGCACTATACCAATGGACAGCAAATAACCTGGGTCATCACTGCGCTCGTAATATACGGTATTGTATCAGATTATTTGGATGGATTTGTGGCTCGCATGACCAATCAGGTTTCGGAATGGGGGAAAATTCTCGATCCCGTTGCTGATAAATTTTGTGCCTTTTTTCTGTTTCTATATGCTACATACATCGATATTATCCCGCTCTGGTTTTTCCTGCTCGAAGTTGGTCGCGATGCCGTCATTGTCATCGGATCAGCATTTATTCAACACTTGCGTGGCAAAGTAGCCATGGCTGTCATGTCGGGAAAAATAAGCGTTAATGTTTTAGGATTATACTGGATGGCAGCATTCTTCTTTCCACAGGAAACAGAAGTGCATTTTATGCTGATGGGCGCTTCGGTAGCCCTTATGTTTTACTCCTTCTTTGATTATCTTCACCGTTTCAATCTTATTAGTAAGGGTGTGGAGTTTAACTGATTATGTTAATTACAAAATATCTTTTTGCTTCATTGGTTTTTAGATCCTGAAGCTAATTCGGGATAACATTTTAGTTTTTAATTACGACGCATAATATGGGTTTTTTAGAAAAAATTGGTCTCAAGAAAAAGGAGAAAGTCGAAAAAGGGGTTGAGAAAAGCCGCTCCGGCATCATGAAAAAAATCGGCAAAGCCATTGCCGGTAAAGATACCGTAGATGCCGCCGTGCTCGATGAGCTGGAAGAGATCCTAATTACTTCTGACGTCGGCGTTTCTACCACACTCGAAATTATCGATCGGATTGAAGCGCGCGTTGCTCAAGACAAATACCTCAACAGTGACGAGCTGCAGCGTATTCTGCGGGAAGAAATCATTGGACTTCTCAAAGATCATTCGGCAGATAAACCCGCTGAATTCGATGCTGAGTTTCCCCAAAAGCCTCATATTGTGATGGTTGTAGGCGTTAATGGCGTCGGCAAAACAACTTCTATT
>CAYNKF010000067.1:0-9172 GCA_964397705.1 uncultured Balneolaceae bacterium
GCCCATACTATATCCATATAAGAAAACCGGGCTGAGACTAAGCGTGTAAATTATCTTGATGATATCGTCAACTTGATGGATTTCATGATACCTCTCAGGATCGGTAGATTTTGAAGATTCACCGTGTCCAAGCAAGTCTATAGTCACGGGATTACATGATTCAGATAGTCCTTCAATAAGATGGTCAAAAACGCGGCGGTCACCCATAAAACCATGCAGCATCAATAAATAGGGCAAATTCTCTTTTTTCTGATGAATCTCAACGGCATATTCCTGATTGTTGATTTCAAGAAGATCCATATTTAATAACTCCAAAGTTTGTTACGCAGCTCCATCGAGGCATCAGCATCTGTCTGGCATTCGATAACAGATAATCCGTTGTGCTGATTACTAATGGTGGATAGATCAATATTTTGAAGGTCAGAAAGCGATTTAATCAAATAATGAGGGATATTATAAGCACTAACAAGTGTTTTAATATTGACATTTTGAGGCGTTTCAAAATAGGGTTCAAAATGTTGTTTATTCTCATTAATAGGTAGCATTCTAAAAATTGATCCACCGCCATTATTAATAACTACGACGATCAGAGATTGAGTCATATTGCTATGTTTCAGCAGCGCGTTGGTATCGTGTAAAAAAGCCAGATCCCCAGTGAAAAGAATACCTGATTTTTGAAGTCCGTGGCTGATTCCCATAGCTGTTGAGGTTATACCGTCGATACCGCTGGCGCCACGATTCAAAAAAAGAGGTAGCACTGATGGATGTTGCCCAAAAAGATTGATGTCACGTGCAGGAAAAGAGTTGGAAACGGCAATGAAATGATCGTCCGGAATGTGCGGCGTAAACTGCTGATAGATGCTGCCATCAGTTAATTCAGAGTACGCGTTAATTGTTTTTTTTGAATAATCCTCATAGCCGTTTTCAGTATGTTTCCATTTTTTAAACCAATTGCTATCTGTACTAGAGGAGAGATTCTTGCAGTGAAGTGTTTTTCCCATCCATTGGATGCGTTCTGCCCCCGTAAATGTAGCATCCTGCCAGTCATTTGTACTTGCAAAATGAAAGTGATGCTCAGTATTCCATTTATCCAAAGCAATTGCTAGGCTTTTGCTAGTAGGCTGAAATCCAAAACGTAATATTACATCGGGTTCGAGCTGGGCACGTCTATCTGCATCACGTAAAAATCCCGCAAAACCACGAATAGAATTTGAACTATTAATGGAAGATTCGGTCAGGATAGGAGCATTTAATACTTCAGAAATATTTGCGATGGAATCAGTGTTATCCTTCGGAGCAAGAGGACCTACGATAACTAACGGTTTTTTAGCTTCAGAAAGTTTATTTTTAAGTGCGTTACTTAGATTGAGGGTAGTAGAGTTATTTCTATTTGTAACAGTTGACTCTGGCAGGTTTTGATTTTCTTTTTGGATTCGAGTCAATCCATTATCTGTCGGTTCTAATGGTTTGCGAAACGGAAAGTTCAAGTGCACAGGTCCCCGTTTTTCACGGGATATTGATACCGACTGTTTGGCCAACATTTGCAATCGTGCTATATCTGTGTGATCTGATCGTGGTTCGCCTACCTCGTGAAAGAAAACAGTATAATCCCCAAATACTTTGAGTTGATCAATAGCTTGATTAGCACCGGTTGCTCTTAAGTTTGGGGGGCGATCTGCGGTGGCTAAAATAATGGGTACACCCGATTGTCGTGCTTCAATCACCGCAGGATAATAATTAGCCAGAGCAGTGCCTGAAGTACAGATTAAAACAGCCGGTATATTGGTGGCTTTACCAATGCCAAGTGCAGTGAATGCAGCCGAACGTTCATCCAAAATGACATGTTTTTGGAGCTTTGGATTTGAAGCAGCTGCGAGGGTTAAAGGGGTAGAGCGTGAGCCAGGAGATATTACAATATGTTCAACACCGTGCTTGTAAAGTGCTTTCAAAAAAGTGTTGGTCCACTGTAAGGCTATATTACCGTGGTGTTGATTAGTCATATTGTAGGGCAGAAAGCATTGGCTTCAACTTAAGGTTTGTTTCTTGCCACTCGGTAGCAGGATCTGAGTCTTTAACAATTCCACATCCCGCAAATAAATGGGAGTAGTTTTTTGTACATAAAGCACTACGTATAGCTACAGCAAATTCCATATTTCCCTTGCTGTTTATCCACCCAACGGGTCCAGCATATCTTCCGCGGTCAAAATGTTCCAGCTCCTTAATATGTGGGGCTGCTTTTTGCCAGGGGTACCCACCCACAGCGGGAGTAGGATGTAGCTGACCGAGGACATCAAATATATTTGATTCATCGTTTAGTTGTGCCCGAATAGGGGTATAGAGATGTTGGACGTTTGATAACTTTTTTATTTCTGGGGTGGCACTTCGGTTTAATTCCTTTACAAACGGCTTCAGTCGTTCTTCAATATCCTGAATTACAAAATTATGTTCATTTTGATCTTTACCATTGGCCGATAATTTCTTTTCCAAGAAAGCATCTTCTGTAGCAGTATTACCTCTCTGTATGCTTCCCGCCAACGCTTCCGTAAGAAGTAATTTATTGCGGGCAGAGATCAGGCGTTCAGGAGTGGATCCCAAAAAGGTGTTTCCGGATGGCCGGTGAATTAGAAAATTGTAGCAGTTTGTATACTGTTTACGGAGGTTGTTTATGACCTGGGTCGGGGAAGTCTCTGTACTTTTGGGTACTTTAATGTTGCGTGCCAAAACAATTTTTTCAAAAGCGCTATTGCCAATGAGCTTTTTAGCCTCATTTACAGAGTCAGACCATTTTTTGTAATCTGATTTTTGCTTTGGAAGTGGCGAAGTTGACGTTTCTCCCTGTTGGTGGGGGGGACCTGTCGAGCTTTCTTGCTCTAAGGTATCTTCAAGATCTTCAAGTTGAGCAATAATATGATCATATAACTCAATCGCTGTACCAAATTTATCAAGGTCAACGGCAAATGTGGCCAATGTAAATTTTCCATCTTTGATGATCATCCACTCGGGAAGAGTAAATGATGCAGGTGGAAAATCATCCCAGAGTTTATCGTTATGCTGATCGAAAAATGAAAATCCGCCAAGAAAAAATGATCCCGAATAGGGATGAGCAATAGATGAAAACTCTGCTGTATTTTGGCGAACTTTATGAATCTTGTCATTGACTACGTTAAATCGATCAGAACCTTCAGCCGTAACTGAAGTAATTGCGTCACCGGCGGCGATGGCAAATTCCTCAGTTGGTTTTTCCCAATAATATTGAAATGCATCCTTTTTCCAGCACATTTCGAGATATGCCAAGGGGTCAATCGACTGTATTGGAAAACTTAAAGTGGCGTATCTCGGTGTGGAACCTTTGAAAAGGTTATCTAAAAAATTACTGAGCTCTGAGTTATCGAGATAAGTAACTACAGAAGGTTGATAATCTTCTATATCTGATAATGGGTTGTTATTCATGGAATAATTACACTTTTTCAATATCAACTTTCATAAGTTTCAATATAAATTGAAAATTGATATTTCCATAATACAAATATCTTTTTGGAAGCCACCGATGTTGAAAGCGCTTTCATTAGAACAGCAAAATAAGTTTGCATGTCTACGTTAAGATTTAGAAAATTCAACAGATCATATTTCAGCATATACTAATATCATTTACATAATAAATTCATGGTAGAAATAAAGGAGTTTAATCTTCAGAACGTATCCGTTCATTATAAATGGAATAATGATGAGGAATTGAATTACTACGATTCTGATTACCCGCATCAACACGAAAGTTTTGAGACGTTTTTAAAGCGGATTAAATCGGTTCTGGATGAGCGGAACGAGACCAGTGAGCTGTTTGAGATTCACTTATCTAAAAATAATAAGCTCATTGGAATTGTAGATGTTCACGCCATCGACAAATATAACAAACGATGCTTTGTGAATTGCACAATTGGTGACCGTAAGTATGCGGGAAAGGGATATGACGCAGAGGCTTTAAAAATTGTGCTGGATCACTGTTTTAATGAGAAGGGGATGCACAAAGTTGGAACAGCAGCCTTCGATTTTAATACTTCCTGGATAGAAAGTGTTGAAAAGCTTGGATTCCAGCAAGAAGGGCAATTGCGTGAACACGTCATTAAAAATGATGCATATTGCGATAAGCTAATTTTTAGCTTGCTGGAAAAAGATTTTCAATCTAGCAAGGTAGAAGCTGCTGTTGCGGAATAACGGCTTATGCTTCTACTCAACGCGGTCCTCATCCTCAGAATTAAAGGGGTTGTAAATGCCGTACTCATTGGGGTCGTAATCTGCTAACTCAAAAAAGTGATCCCATGCTGCCTTACTTTTTCCGTCTTCATCAACCCAGTTTGGATGACTTTGTTTAATGAGTCCTACCGCACGCTCGGCATATTCTACTCTTTCTTCTTCGTCTTCAATACGTGGCAGGGAATCAATCATTCTGTCAAGATTGTATCCGCAGTCAAAATCTTTGGGCTTTTTCTGTTCTACAAACATAAATAATTTTCTTGTACGTTAATTTTTGGAGAAGATAACAGAGTTGATCCTTCGAATAAAGAAATTTTTAAGCTGATTAGCCATAATAAAAAGTGTAATGTAAATCTTTTTTCGAGTAGACAACTCAAAATTCCTATATTTCGACGCTTACATTTTTAAACTTTTATAAAATTAGCAACCACACGAATTAATTATAAGATGTATTATAACTCCATATTAGAAACCATCGGTAATACTCCGCTGGTAAAACTAAATGAGGTCGCAAAAGAATTTGAAGGGACAGTACTGGCCAAGGTAGAATATTTTAATCCCGGCCAAAGTGTTAAAGATAGGATCGGACTTAAAATGATAGAGGATGCTGAGGAAAAAGGACTTATTGAACCCGGTGGAACCATCATTGAAGGGACTTCTGGAAATACAGGTATGGGATTAGCACTTGCAGCGATCATCAAAGGTTACGACTGCATTTTTACGACGACGGATAAGCAGAGTAAATCAAAAATAGATTTGTTGCGTGCTTTGGGGGCTGAAGTTAAAATATGCCCTACGGATGTTGAGCCCGATGATCCGCGCAGCTATTATTCTGTTGCCAAGCGATTGAGCGAAGAAATTCCAAATTCCTATTATCCCAACCAATACGATAATTCTAGCAATACCCAGGCGCATTACGAGACCACCGGACCTGAAATTTGGGAGCAAACAGAAGGCAATGTTACGCACTATGTGGCAGGAATGGGAACCGGAGGAACCATTTCCGGGACCTCAAAATATCTAAAGGAACAGAACGCTGATATTAAAGCAATTGGTGTTGACAGTGTGGGATCGGTTTATAAACATTATTTTGAAACCGGAGAATTTGATAAGGATGAAATTCATCCCTATTTGACGGAGGGAATAGGAGAAGATATTATTCCCGGGAACATGGATTTTGATCTGCTGGATGAAGTGATTCAGGTGAATGACAAGAACGCTTTTCAAATGACACGCAAGCTGGCTAAAAAAGAAGGACTGTTTGTTGGCGGATCGTGTGGTGCTGCCGTCTACGGGGCCCTTGAATATGCCCGGAATAACGATTTTGGTAAAGATGACCTTATGGTCATTATACTGCCTGATAGTGGAACACGTTATGTTTCAAAGATTTATAATGATGAATGGATGGACGACCACGGATTTTTAGATACCAATGAGTAATAAACGGCAAATTTAATTTGTAACCTCTTTATTATGGCCGACCAAACAAAAGATTTTAAGCAGGGACAGATTCAAATTGAACTTCCTGAAGAGGAATCTTCAGGTACCTATTCCAATTTGGTAATGATATCCCACTCACCTTCCGAATTTATTCTCGATTTCATTTCTGTTATGCCGGGTGCACCCAAGGCAAAAGTAGTGAAGCGAATGGTGCTTACTCCCGATCATGCCAAGCGATTGATGAATGCTCTATCTGAAAATATTAAGCGCTATGAGAATGAGAACGGAGCGATATCAAATAGCAACGATGATATAGATGTCCCCTTTAATTATCGTGGACCAACGCCAGAAGCGTAAATAACAAGCTCCATGTTTGAATTTCTAAAACGGTTATTTAAAAGCCAGGATCAGGATTTAACCTTCGTTATTTTTGATGATGATCCGGAGTCTTCTACATCCTATACCTTTAAGCCTTCAAGGTTGTGGAACCTGTTTTATGTTTCGTTATTGACTATCACTGTTATTGTGCTACTGCTTGTTATGTTCACACCTATAAGCGGTCTGTTGTATAACCAGCATGATGCGCAGCTCCGCGAACGAGTTGTTGAGGTTTCCCAAAAGGTACAGGCTCTTAAAGACTCTCTAGAGGCACGAGATTCCCAGTTGGCAGAGATGCAGCAGGTCATTGCTGCAGGTGATGATACTGCTTTTGCCATTGAGGAAGATCGAACCGTTGCTATGCAATCTGCAAACCAAAAAAAGTCGGAACTTGACTTTACATCTGGAGTAAGTAATAAGGGAATGTTGTCTCAAAACGAGATAATTTTCTCGAATATATTTGAGCAGGCACCTGATTTTCCGACAGATTACCCTGTTAGCGGCACTTTTACCCGCGGATTTAATCCCGGAAATGGACATTACGGTATTGATATTGCAACAAAACAGGGAACATCGTTTAAAGCAATAGCCGATGGCGCGGTTATTAACCAAGATTGGACAATCAACTATGGATATGTACTGCATGTACAACACAGCAATGGTATTATAACGGTGTATAAACATGCAGCAAGCGTTTCAAAATCTATTGGTGATATTGTTTTAAAGGGTGATATTTTAGGAACAACGGGTGATGTGGGCGTATTAAGCTCCGGCCCTCATTTGCATCTGGAAATTTGGAAAAATGGAGTGCCCCAAAATCCGAATACGTATTTAATAAAATCTTAAGAAGTTTATGTTTAATAACAATAAGAAAGAAAAGGAATCTATGAGTTCTAATAAATCTGGCAAGAATTTACCCTCAGTTAATATGATAAGTGAAGGCACCGAACTTAAAGGTACCTTAAAAACAAAAAATGATGTCCGCATTGCCGGTACCCTAGATGGGGAAGCAGAGGCGGAAGGCAAAATTATTGTTTCATCAACTGGTAAAGTAGAAGGAAATATTGAAGCCGTTGATGCTGATATTGCTGGTAATATCGATGGCGAAGTTCGAGTGACCAATAAACTCATTCTTCGAAAGTCGGCTACTATAGAAGGAGATATTTATACCAAAACGATACTGGCAGAAGAAGGATCTCAGATAAACGGTTCGTTCCATATGAGCGAAAATATAAAAGAGGAGATCAAGAAGAACAGTAATGGCCTATCTTCAAAATTGGGCAGTTCAAAGTCAAAAGATAAAAATGAGAAGTCAGACAAATCTGATACTAAGGGGAAATCAAAGGTTAACAAAGATTGACAAACAGTAAAAAGCCGACTGATTATTTAGAATATGTCTCTTTGGGGGGAGAAATAGCAGCCGCATTATCTATTCCTATATTTTTAGGGTATTGGCTGGATAATTATTTTGGATTGAGTCCCTGGCTGCTACTGGTTGGTTGTATGGTGGGTATTACAAATATTTTTATTCTCATCTTTAGATTGAGTGATCGATTAAATAAAGAATGAGCAAGGGAGGGGTTTGGATCAGCAGGTACAAAAGTTGACGCACAAATTTCTATGGAATTCACTCGTTGCTTTTCTATTCTTGGTGGGGCTCACTATTCTCTTGGGACAGCAATATTACCTGGCAGTAAGTGTCGGTTATTTACTGAGTTTCCTTTTTGTTGGAAGTAATTTTTTTGTCATAAAGCGAATCAAGACAGAAAAAAGCTCAAACTTCATTACTTGGTTTTACATTTCTCTGGGCATTCGATTTCTCTTGGTATTAGTGGCGTTGGTAGTGATTTTGAAGACCATAAAAATTCATCAAATTTACTTTACAGTTAGTTTCATAATTTCTTATATTTTCCACTCTGTAATCGAGATTATTTTAATCAACAAACTACTTGAAACTGATAATTAGAATTTAATGATAAGGGCCTGCCGCCGACTCTTCGTTACACTCTTACTGGTTCTCTTCTTCACCCCATTAACAGAAGCCTCGGATAAAGCTGAACAAGATGCCGAAGGTGCTCCTATTGACGTTGTAGGAAAGGTTGTCGATCATCATGAATTGGCGGTCTTGGGTTATCATGTTCCACTTCCTCGAATATTTTTGGTTGAAGGTGATTTGCTTGCCTACGGTAGCACAAATAGTGCTATTGAATCTGGTGATTTTGTTGAAAATGAGGGCGCATTGATGCCTGCTAACGGGGCAGAAATTACATTGGATTTATCTATTACGTCGCATCTCATGTATGTGTGGTTTGGGCTGATATTAACAGTTTGGATTACTATCGCAATGGCTCGCAAGTATAAGCAGGGAGTAGGGCGTAAAACAGAGCCGAAGGGTTGGTTTCAGAATCTATTTGAGATCGTTTTTGTATTTGTTCGCGATGACATTGCCAGGCAAAATATCCCTGATAACAAATATCAGAAATTTGTACCCTATTTGTTTACGGTATTCATAGGGATCTCATTTATGAATCTTTTTGGTTTGCTACCTTGGGGAGCTACTGCAACAGCTGATATTACTGTTACTGGAGTATTGGCAGCATTTACGTTTTTTATTACACAGTGGAATGGGTCAAAGGATCACTGGGAGCATGTTTTTTGGTTTCCCGGCGTTCCCGGTTGGATGCGTATTATTCTTACTCCCATCGAAATTATCGGATTGTTTACTAAGCCATTTGCGTTGGCCGTACGTCTGTTTGCAAACATGCTTTCCGGCAAGATTATGATTATCTGTATTCTTGGTTTGATTTTTATCTTTACAGATATCTTTGGAAGTGCTGCCGGAATTGGAATGAGCTTTTTTGCAGTTCCATTAACAGTTGCTTTGTACGTATTGAAGGCATTTGTTGGCCTTTTGCAAGCATACATTTTTACACTTCTTTCGGCTGTGTTTATTGGCATGGCTGCCGAAGAGCATGCGCACGAAGAAGGAGTTGAGGCGCACGCATAATAATTTTTATTAATCGTATCATCTAAACCTAAACTTAAAACTAAATAAAGGTAACAATATGGGTTTATTAGCAGCAGGAATCGGAGCAGGAATCGC
>CAYNKF010000068.1:0-9136 GCA_964397705.1 uncultured Balneolaceae bacterium
CATTAAACAGCGGGAAGAGGGTTACGAGGATACACCAATCAAGGAGATTGTGCATGAAATTTGTTCGCTGACAGATGGTGCCACAATGAGTGCTAAAAAAGATGCATTGGTAAATATCGGCGGATTTTTAGCGCTCAATGACGAGGAACTGTTCCGTAAAGCGCAAAATATGGTGGTTGTCTATGAAGGCCTGCATACCTACGGAGGTATGGCTGGACGTGATATGGAAGCACTGGCTATTGGTATTACGGAATCGGTAGATGAAGATCACATTCGTGCCCGTGTTGGACAGGTGCAATATCTTGGTGAAAAGCTGATCGATATGGGGGTGCCAGTTGTACGACCAATAGGTAGCCACGGTGTATTCTTAAATGCCAAGAAAATATTACCGCATTTGAGTCAGGATGAACTACCAGCCCAAACACTGGCAGCTGAGTTATATTTGGATGCCGGTATTCGAAGTATGGAGCGTGGTGTTGTTTCGGCCGGACGTGATCCTGAGACGGGCGAACATAATTATCCCGATTTAGAATTGGTACGACTGACGATTCCACGGCGTGTATATACCCAAGCTCACATGGATGTAGTAGCAGAATCAGTCGAAGCGGTGTACCGAGAGCGCGAAAATATCACAGGACTTCAGTTTGATTACGAGCCGGAATACCTGCGATTTTTCCAGTCACGCTTTAAGAAACTGTAATTCCAATCTATTGAATTTAATACCCTTAGGGTCATGAAAACCCTGAGGGTTTTTTATTTTAAATACAGTTGTTATATCAGCAATCCTCTATGGATATAACAATACGGTGCACATAAGAGTACAATTGAGATAAATATCCATTTTGTATTTTATCAATCAACCTTATAAAAATCACATATTGATAGCATATTTATTGCTATTAATTACAGATTACTTATATATTAGTTAGCATATAGTAGAAAAACTTGTTCTGTATGGGGCAATCATCGTATATTATAAATACTTGATCAAAAAAGAGCTCTGTCACCGCAGAGCTTTTCCTATTTGACGCCTTTCTAGCTTACAGTAAAAGTCCGTGATTGTATTCTAGTATGACTTCGTTTCGGGTTGATTTGTTGATGAGTAGAAGTAAGTATTACTTTTAAAAGCTACGTGACTCTTATTCATTATCAATAGGTTCTAGTCGTGCAGAGAAATGTCGTAGAACATCCGGACTATCAACAATTTGGTAGCCGACTAATTTTTTGCGCTGTTCATACGCTGAAATAATTACTTCTGCCAGGTAATCAACATGGCTCTGTGTGTACATGCGACGCGGAAAGGCCAAGCGTACGAGCTCCATAGAAGCGGGCTTTTCAGACCCATCGGGTTGTTTGCCAAACATAACAGTGCCGATTTCTACTCCTCGAATTCCACCGAGTAAATAAAGAGCATTATTTAATGACCACGCGGGGTACTGAGTAGGCGGGATATGAGGAAGGATCTGCTTAGCATCGAGATACACTGCATGTCCGCCGGTAGGTTGAACAATAGGTATGCCGGCATCAGTTAGCTTATCCCCAAGATAACTGATGGATCGGATACGATAACGGAGATAATCGGAATCGAGGGCTTCATAAAGTCCACGGGCAACTGCCTCCATATCATAGCCAGCCATGCCACCATAGGTAGGAAAGCCCTCGGTAAGAATTTCAAGGTTTCGGCATTCCGACGCCAGCTCATCACTGTTGAGGGCCAAGAATCCACCTATGTTTGCCATCCCGTCTTTTTTTGCGCTCATGGTACAGCCATCAGCATAACTGAACATTTCGCGAGCGATTCCAATAGGTTCGTTATCCGAAAAACCATCTTCCCGAGTTTTGATAAACCAAGCGTTTTCCGCAAAACGACAAGCATCAATAAAGAAGGGTATGCCGTGACTTTTTGCGATATCCGAAACGCCCTTGATGTTAGCCATGCTCACCGGTTGTCCACCCCCCGAATTATTAGTGACGGTAATCATAACTACCGGTATGTTTTCCGAACCGATCTCATTAATCGTTTCCTCCAGCTTATTTAGATCCATGTTTCCTTTAAAGGGGTGATCGTTCTGTGGTTGGGTGCCTTCTTCGATAACTAAGTCATAAGCTTCGGCACCGGCATGTTCAATGTGGGCACGGGTGGTATCAAAATGAGTATTGCTGGGGATAACATCGCCTTCGCTGGCAATAGTGGTAAAGAATATATTTTCTGCGGCACGTCCCTGATGGGTGGGAATAAGATGTTTAAACCCAGTGATATCCTGTACGGCTGATTCCAGTTTGTAAAAGGAAGAAGAGCCGGCGTAAGACTCATCACTTTCAATCATTCCCGCCCACTGTTTAGAGGACATTGCTCCAGTACCACTGTCGGTCAGCAGATCAATAACCACATCTTTTGCTTTGAGTAAAAATGGGTTATAACCGGCCTCTTGAAGCAACTTTTTGCGCTCTTCCATGGTAGTGAAACGAATAGGTTCTACCGAGCGAATGCGAAAAGGTTCGATGATTGTGTCTGTTTTGAAGGGAGATAGAGATGAATTTTTCATAGTGTAATACTCATTCCGATTTATTTTACTCAAGTAAAAAGAGAATTTTACCTTTGACAAATTATAAAATAAAGGATAAAATAAGACAAACAACTCTTAAATATGAAACATAATTATAATGCTGAGACCATTCTTTAAACCCAAAGGAGTTGCAGTTATTGGAGCTTCCCGAAATCCACACAAATTGGGTTACGGTGTTGTGCGAAACCTTAAAGATTACAGATACCAGGGAGGTATTTACCCGGTGAATAAATCTGCAACAGAGATATTGGAGTTACCATGTCATGAGTCGGTCGCAGATGTTCCTGATCCGGTAGATTTAGCTGTTATTATTGTACCGGCGTCAGTTGTGCCTAAAATTATTAAGCAGTGTGGACAGCGAGGCATAAATCACGCAATCGTAATTAGTGGAGGGTTCAGTGAGACCGGAGAAGAAGGGCAGAAGCTGGAAGAGGAGCTTAAAAGGGTGGCCAGCGAATGGGATGTCAATTTTATCGGGCCCAATTGTATTGGTACTATTGATACCCATACACCGGTAAATACAACGTTTGTTACAGGAATGCCCGAGTCTGGAGAAATTGGATTTTGCTCGCAGTCAGGGGCTATGGTAGCTTCCGTGATCGACTGGGCTCGTGGTGCAGGCGTAGGTTTTTCGAGAATTGTAAGTCTGGGGAACCAAGTTGATATCAACGAAACGCAGATGATTAAAGCGCTGCACAAAGATGATCAGACCAGTGTAATTACTGCCTATATCGAAGGAGTTTCAGATGGAAAAGCTTTTATGGAGACAGCTCAAAAAGCTGCTAAAGATAAACCAGTAGTGGCGTTAAAAGGGGGGCGCGGTGAAAGCGGGGCGCGAGCGGTGGCCTCTCATACCGGAGCGCTGGCCGGGAGCGCGGAAGCCTATGAGGCTGCCTTTGATAGAGCAGGTGTGCAGCAAGCCAGTACCATGGAGGAGATGTTTGATTGGGCAAGAGCGTTAGCATGGCAGCCGCTTCCCCGAGGTAAAAACGTAGCCGTTTTAACAAATGCCGGTGGCCCCGCAATTTTGGCTGTTGACGCCTTGGAAAAAGCAGGATTGAACCTTGCTGAACTGACCTCGGAAACGAAAGATTATTTAAAATCACGGCTCCCTAAAGCGGCAAGTGTTAGCAACCCGGTGGATGTACTGGCGGGTTCAGGTCCGGGAACGTATGCGGTAGCCTTAGATGCACTGCTGACTGATAAAACCGTGGATTCAGTGGTGGTCATTCAAGCCCCACAGGATTGGTTTTTGCCGGCAAGTTTAGCTGAGGTGGTTGGTGAAGTGGCGGGTGTACACCACAAGCCGGTAATAACATCCATTATGGGTAAAGCCTCAGTGGAAGAAGCTCTAACAATACTTCACAAACGAAAAATACCGAATGTTGCTTTTCCAGAGCGTGTAGCTTCGGTGTTGGCAGCTATGGTTAAACGTAAGGAGTGGCTTGATGTACCTCAACAAACGCCTGAACGAGTTACTGATATTGACACGCATGCCGTGCAAGAAAGTGTTTCTGAAAATGATTGGAAATCACTGCTACAAGAATACGGCATTGCGTTTCCTCCAGAGCAATTTGCACAAACGAAGCAGGATGCTATCAAAGCTGCGGAATCAATCGGGTATCCAGTAGTTTTAAAGTTGGTTTCCAAATCGGTTTCGCATAAGACAGAAGTTAATGGGGTACAGCTGGAGCTTCGTAATGCTGAGGATGTTCAAAAAGCATGGCAACATATAGCCCAGTCGGCCAAGTCCGCAGATATAGATATGCAAGGTGTGCAGGTTCAGAAAATGTTGAGCGGGGGACAGGAAGTAATTATGGGTCTTCGGCGGGATTCACAGTTCGGGCCGATGGTATTATTTGGAACAGGGGGGACAGATGTAGAATTGCTGCAGGATGTTGAATCTGCAATTGCGCCCTTAAATAAAATGCAGGCTGAAAACCTGATTGACGCTACACGTGCAGGAATTAAGCTTAAGGGATGGCGTAATCAATCCCCGGCCGATCGTGAAACGGTGATTAAATATTTGATGCGGCTATCGCAGCTGGGTAATGATTTGTCCAACATTGATGAACTGGAGATGAATCCGTTATATGTGTTACCCGAAGGGCAGGGGGCCTATGCGGTGGATGTCAGAGGTACTGTCATAATAGAGGATGAAAAAGTGCCATCTTAACATAGTTTCTTGGGATAATAAAATAGGAAGGATTTGGAACCAGTAAAAAAACAGAAAGATTATGCTGAGAACAGTTTAAATAATCAATGGCTATGGCATGCTTCCATAGCATGTTTTGTACTGGCCGGGCTTACGGGTTTTCTATATCGGTTGGGAATGATGGGATGGGTACCCGAGGGATTGTCTCTCGGCAATATTCGTCATGCTCATTCTCATCTTATGTTTTTTGGTTGGGCTGTACCTCTTCCATTGTACATTATCATGCATAAAATTGCAGGTAAAACGGTTGGGGTAGCAAAAGAATTCAACTGGATGAGATATTCCATAGCAGGGGTTTTGGGTTTTGGATTAGTGGCTTATCCATTTTTCCTATTCTATGGATATCGTCCTCTTACTATTGGACCAGTCTCATTACCATTGTCGGTCATCTTTTCGGGTTTGGTGATGATTGGTTGGTACGGATTTATGGTTGGCTATTGGAAGAGCCGTGTTACATTAGAGAATGAAAAAAGTCTACCGTGGTTTGATGGAGCGCTTATCCTATTAGCTGTCTGTTCGCTGGGGGCATGGGGCGTTGCGGTAATACAAGAGGTGGCTCCAGGATCACATCTGCTGATGAAAAGTATGACACACTTTTTTCTGGCAGCTTTTACCGAGGGATGGGTAGTGTTTGTACTTTGCGGGATATTGGTTAGTGAACTTGGGATCGATGAGCAGGAATGGTGGACCTCTCCACAAATTGCATTGGCAGCGATTGCTATTGGTGCACCGCTGACGTTTCCCTATGGAATTTCAGAATCATTGCTCACACCCATGCTGTTGGGTACGGCTCGTTTTGGTGGAGGACTGGCAGCGGCCGGATTATTACTGGTAATGGCTTCCTTGATTAACTCCGGAAAATGGAAGCATCCGGTGTGGATCTGGCCGGTTGTATTCTTAAGTATAAAAGGTGTGATGCAACTTGGGGCTTCTGTAGTGCCAAGTTCATTTTGGCTGTCAGATCCCGGGTTGCGGATACTTTACCTGCATATACTATTATTAGGCGGACTAACATTAGTTGTTTTTGCTTGGTTCAACAAAAGAACAAATGTGCCCCAAATTTTCTTTCTTTTATTGAGTATTGCCATAGTAACTACGCTGATTACGTTGGTGATGTTTACAAGTATTTGGCCACAAATCCTCTCAGGAGCATGGATAGTTGATGCTTTGGCGTTGGGAGCTCTGCTTCCCATTTTAGCTGCAATAATTTATTGGATTAAGCTCATCCAATCACTAAGGAAAATTCATAATTAGGATTATGTACGATATACGAAATGAAGAAGATATTACTACCTTGGTCAATGACTTCTATGCGAAGGTTGAAGAAGATGGACGTTTGGGACCTATCTTCAATGAAGCTGCCGATGTGGATTGGGATGAGCATTTGCCCAAGATGGTAGATTTCTGGTCGAAGATGCTGTTTCGTACAAAACGATATAAAGGTCGTCCTTTTAGACAACATCTGCCACTGCCGATTGAGCAAGAAGATTTTGACCGGTGGGTTGGACTTTTTACAGAAACGGTAGATGAACATTTTGAGGGTCCTAAAGCCAATTATGCTAAAGAGATGGCTGAAAATATCGCAAATTCCTTTAAAACAAGAATGGCAGTAGAAGGAAAATTTGATAACTGATATAAAGAAAAATAATTATTAGAGTGGAAAATATGGACAAAGAATGTACTGACGTTGCAGAACGAGTACGTAATGCCTGCATCAATGCGGCTCGAGAAGGATTTCAGGATGCCGCTATAAGTGGATTGTGTGCCGAAGGAGCTATGGAAGCAGCTATTAGTGCAATGCAGAAATTAGATTTGGAAAAGATAATTCAAGGAAAGGAATAGAAAAATGAAGCGTTTAATATTGATTTTTATAGTTCTTGTCGGTTTTTCTTTCACTATTATGGGATGGAGTTTGTTTCCTCAGGAAAAACCTGATCAACCAGAAACTCTGCCACTGGTACCGATGATGCAGCAGCTGCTGGATGATATTCAGCAGGTTGACCGAGGTATTTATACGGAAAACTTTGCAATGATTGAGGAGGGGGCCGGTAATATATCTGATCACCCGACAATGACAGCTGAGGATAAAAAACTGGTAAAAACAACGCTGGGTGAAGAGATGAAGCAGTTTGTAAAGTTTGATATGGTGGTGCATCATCATGCCGATTCGATGCGAATGGCAGCGATTGAAAATAATATGCAAGAAGTGCTTAAACACTATCGTATAACCCAGCAGGGATGCGTAGATTGCCATTCCAACTACCGAGATGAAATTTCTACAGCAAGGGTAGAGAATCAGGATTAATGAAACAGTCCATTATTGGATTTCATAAAGATGAAGAAAATGATTGGGTGGCCAGTTAGAATGCGGCCATCAACAGCACGTCAGACATGATCCGCCTTGGATGCTGCGTCCCTGGGTAACTACCGAAGAGGGACGAGATAGCCGTTTAGGAAATGAGCTGGATTGTAAAAAATGCGATCGTAACGAACCTCAAGACTTTAATCCGTTATGCCTAGAATAGCTCGCGTATTTATAAAAACGGGACTTGTTTACTTTGTGATATCGCTGTTGCTGGGATTGGTTTCTGAGTTCGACTGGCTGCAATTTCCCGGAATAGTGCCGCTTTTTTGGCATATGCTAATGGTCGGTTGGATCACGCAGATCATCTTCGGCGTATCAATGTGGATGTTTCCCGGTCGTACGCGGGAGGAAGGGTTTAAGGCTCAGTTATGGGGTTGGCTAACCTATATTTTGCTGAATGTAGGTTTAGTATTTCGAATCGTTGCAGAACCTGCCACGTATTTGGCAACGGGATCATTTTGGAGCGTTTTGATTATAATTTCTGCTGTCAGTCAGGTATTAGCAGCACTGACCTATATCATAGAATTGTGGCCGCGCATCCAATCAAAAGAACAGCGTCGCCGGCAACGCAAGAAGAAACGAAAACAGAAAGATAAATAATCAATTGCTGTGTCACCCTGAACTTGTTTCAGGGTCTATAATCATTTTGTTTAACAGATGCTGAAACGAGTTCAGCATGACACCAGTAGTGTTTTACCTTAATCCAATTGCTAATTACCCACTAACTACCCATGCCTACACCAAGCCGTCTGATGATTAAAGCTTCGATGCTCTACATGTTTGCAGGTTTCGTTATCGGAGCCCTGATATTAATCAGCAAGGTATATCCCGAGTATTCTTCAGTGTGGAGCCTACTGTTAATTCACATCGAGGTGAGCATTTTTGGATGGGTTATTCAGTTTACGATGGGTACGGCCTACTGGATTTTGCCGCGCTATTTAAAAACGAAATCGAGAGGTAATCCAAAACTCGCATTGGCAATGGTTGGGATGTTGAATCTCGGAATATTGCTCAATCTGGCTTCCTATATTGAGATGGTTTCTTCATCAGCTACCATACTGGGACGTATTTTTGAGATTGGAGCCGTGATTTTATTTGTATTCTTACACTGGAACAGAGCGGTTAGTTATAACACGTGATCCTTGATGCATGTGTAACAGTGGTTTAACTAAGCCTATCACCGACTAAGTCGTATGGCGTAGTAAAGAATAGTTAATCCCAACAATAAGTTAAGGCGTCCCAGCCAGCTGGAAATTTTGCGCATTCGCTTTGTTTGGGGATGATTGGGTTGATTGTCCATTAACTTGGCAGCTTTGGGACCGGCATAGAAATCGTGAATTCCACTAATGATGAGTACCATTCCAAAGACAAGTAATTTTAAAAATAGATATCCGCCAAACACCTCCATCCAAAAAAAAGTAGTGAGGAGCTGATCTATGGAATAGCCACGCGTTAGAAGATTAGTAATTCCTGTTGTAATAAGTATAAGAAATAGGAACCAAGAGATACGGCTGAATTTCCGGCCTACAAGTGTGAAGAATTCTCCCTTTTTGTTTTTAAGCAATTCATGACGGGAAGCCGGAACTAAAACAGCAGCCGTAAAGAGCATCCCGCCGATCCAGAAGATAGCTGATGTTATATGGATAAAGACCGAAAGGTAGTACATGGGGATTTATTTTCTGTGTTAGAAATATGACAGAAATAAAAAAGGCGACTGATAAACTCAGCCGCCTTAAAAACTATATCAACGTATAGAATGTATTATTCTTCAACGTTGAGGATACCCTTCATTCCACCAGAATAGTGGCCGGGGAAACTACAAAGGTACTCATATTCTCCTGTTTCTTCAGGAGCAGTAAAGGTAACTTCAACCGTTTCTCCACCTGCAGCAAGATCGGTATGCGCAATGATTTGATCTTCTAAATCAGTGGGGATGTAATCATTATCTCTGGCCTTTGAAGCAGCGTTTGCAAATGCAGCAGCATCAGC
>CAYNKF010000069.1:0-9116 GCA_964397705.1 uncultured Balneolaceae bacterium
GTATTCTTTTAAAAATATCAGAATTTTCGATGGTGACGGTACCGATCCGGTGGAAGCGGCTGACCTTATTAGTCAATCGGTTAATTATGTACGGGATAGAAAAGGTCCTGCCTTAATTCATCTTACCATGCCACGTTTGAATGGACACTCTTATCAAGATAATCAAGCCTATAAACCGGATGATTTGATCGAAGAAGAAGAGCAGAATGATCCGCTTGAACATGTAAAAACATTTTTAGTTCCTGATAGGATTTCTGATGATAACTGGGAAGAACTGCAGAAAAAGGCTGCTGATAATATTGAGGAAGCCGCAGAAGCGGCCTTGGCACGTCCTGCACCGGATCCCCAGAAAACAGAACGTTATGCTTTTTCAGAGACGGATGCTGATGGGAAGTTGGATACTCAGCTGATTGGTGGGTTGGCACCCTCAGATCACACTTTTCCTGAAAGCTCTGAAACAGCCAGTTCGGGCAAACAACGGATTAATATCGTAGAAGCTATCCGCAAAACGTTGGATTACGAACTCGAAACCAATTCTAAGCTGATGGTTTTTGGTGAAGATGTGGGAGCAAAGGGGGGAGTCCATGCCGTTACAATGGGGCTCCAGACCAAGCATGGGGAATCCCGTGTTTTTGATACGAGTCTTTCAGAAGAGGGGATCATCGGTCGCTCTGTAGGTCTGGCCTATCAGGGATTGATGCCCGTGGCAGAAATCCAATTTCGAAAGTACGCTGATCCGGCTACCGAGCAGCTTAATAATTGCGGAACAATCCGTTGGCGAACAGCCAATCAGTTTGCAGCGCCTATTGTAGTACGTATGCCCGGTGGTTTTGCAAAGTGTGCTGATCCATGGCACAGCCTTAGCAACGAAGTCTTTTTTGCTCATGCAGTTGGATGGGAAATTGTAATGCCCAGCAATGCACAGGATGCTGTTGGACTCTTGCGATCCGCTATGCGTAGTAATAATCCGACCATCTTTTTTGAGCACCGTAATTTGTTGGATGCCAAATATGCGCGTAAACCGTATCCGGGCGATGAATATATTGTGCCCATTGGCAAAGCTAATAAATTACAGGAGGGAGATGATCTTACTATCGTAACATGGGGTGCAATGTGTGAGCAGGCAGAAATGGCTATAAATGGAATGGATATTTCTGCTGACATCTTGGATCTTCGTTCCATTATGCCATGGGATAAAGAAGCTGTACTAGAATCTGTCCAAAAGACCAATCGCTGTTTGATTGCCCATGAGGATACGAAAACAGCCGGTTTCGGTGCTGAAATAAGTGCTGTATTGTCTCAAGAGGCATTTAAATATTTGGATGCACCTATTGAGCGGCTTACCATGCCTGATATTCCTGTTCCATATAATGTTGAATTGATGGATGCAGTATTGCCAACATCTGAAAAAATTATGGAGAAAGTTAAAACCTTGGTAGCTTTTTAGGTATATAACTTTCAAAAATGGTTTAGATTGGCTTCCTTTAAAAGTTATCATCGGTAAAATGATTATCTACAAGATGCGGTATATAATAAGTTTGTTGGGATGGGAATATGGTAAGTTTGCTGACATTGGCTTATCTACCTTTGTTCTAGTAAAATGGGTACACGGTTAATTTTCTAACTTTTATGAAGCTCAGTACCAAGTTAATAGGTAGCTTTTCAATAGTAGTTCTCTTTTTAGGGGGCATTGGATTAACCGCATCATATTTTAATGATGCGGTCAAGGACCAGGTGACATTCGAAAGTGAAAAGGCGATTCAAGAGGTTACCTTGGCTGGTGAACTGGGATTGCAGCTTTTTAAAAGCTTAACAAGAACGCAATATCTGTTGGAGGATAGCTATCGTGAAAGTCTCTCAATGGATTATAGTCGGAGCAATAGAACGAAAGAGGTTCAAATTGCAGAGATTGACAAAGCTCTTGGAGAGTTTGAGAAGAGTTTGGAAGATTTAAGAACGCTGGTAAAGTCGGAACAGAAAAGTATTTTTGAAGCTACCACGGATTCAGCGGAAATACTTAGCTTGTTAGAAAAGTTAGAAAAAAAGTATAGAAACTATTCGGCACTACTCACCCAATTTCAAAATATCAGTACTGAAAATTATCAAGACCGCAAAGAGTTTTTTACGGTAACAATTGAGCCCTACTTTCGATCTAATTTATTACCAGAAATTGATCAGCTTCGAAACCGCATCCAAGAAACTCATCAACAACAAGTTGCCGGGTTAAATAGCCAGCTCGATAGGGTAGGTTATATTTTGGTTATTGCGACCGGCATAGCCTTAATTGTTGCAATTGTACTTTCACTGTTTATTTATAGATCGATAGCAAATCCTATTGCAAAGATTGCTGATGCAGCTCAAAGTGTGGGGCAGGGTGATCTGCAAAATCGTATTGATTATGACTCAAACGATGAGTTGGGACAATTAAGTTCTACCTTCGACCAGATGGCGGAAAACCTGAGCAGGACGACTGTATCGCGTGATTATGTGGATAGTATTATAGAAGCCATGGCTGATTTGCTGGTTGTTACTGACGAAGATTTAAATATTACGAGAGTTAATTCAGCAGTGTACGATATTCTTGGATATACTGAGCAGGAGCTGTTGGATAAGACGATTGATACCTTATTCAATGATATTCCTGAAGAAATATTAGCAAAACAACATACGGATACCAACAAAACGTATACCGGTGAGTTAATTGGTAAAAATGAAAATGTTATCCCAGTTAGTATTTCCAAGGGAAAAATTAGTGGTAAAGATGAAGCGATTGAGGGATATGTTTTTGTTGCCAGTGATATAAGTTCAGAAAAGAAGGCTCAGCAAAAAATTTCCGAATCTCTGCGGGAGAAAGAAGTTTTATTGGCAGAAATCCATCACCGGGTAAAAAATAATTTAGCCGTTATTTCCGGGCTGCTTCAGATGCAGATGTGGGAATCGGAGAACGATAATGCCAAATCTGCTCTTCAGCAGAGTCATTTAAGGGTGCAAAGCATCGCGTTGGTACACGAAAAACTATATCAATCTGAATCGCTTTCTTATATTCAGTTTGATCGTTATCTGTTAGATTTACTGCAAACAATCGCAGATATTTATATAGGAAATGAAACCGATATCGACATTAACTCAAATCTTAATGAACTTACCCTAAATGTAAATCAGGCTATCCCTTGCGCCTTATTAATTAATGAATTAGTCATTAATGCCTTTAAGTATGCCTTTGAAAATATTGATGGAGGAACAATTAATATTGAAGTTCGAAAAGATGAGCAGCAGGTATTGGTAAAGGTAAGTGATAATGGCCATGGATTTGCTAACGGTGATGAGTTAGATAACGGTCAATCTTTGGGCTTAGAACTCGTTGATACATTGGTTGCCCAACTGAATGGAGAGCTCAAGCTTTACAACCGGGAAGGTGCACATATCGAATTTCGATTTACTCCTGAAGGGGTATCAAATACAACGTAGCTAATATATTCGTTGCTCATATAGGGGGGGGACATATAAATTAGCTGCACATATTATAGATGTTTCTCATTAGTAAGAAATTAATCTCATCTTTTAAAAAAGGATGGGAGAAATAATCTGGATGAGCAACGAAAAGACCCATATGGACCTCTGATTTATTAAAAGGGCCTTTCGTTGATCTTTGATCCAAAAATATTACTTGCTTTTGAACTCTTCTATAAAGTCTTTAGTAAAATCAGAAAGCACTAGGCGTCCACTTATTTCTGCTCGTTCTTCCAGCAATTCATCCCAGTCTTTGGTTCCTTTCCAAAGTACTTTTTTAAGTTCTTTCATCGCTTCGGGACTATACCCGGCAAGTTGTTTTGCTAATGATTCTACCTCTTCATCGAGGTCAAAGTGATTTTCGCAGACTTTCGAAAACAGACCGTTTTCACGAGCCCATTTGGCGGAATTCCAACTCGAGGCATCAACAGAGAGGGTGCTAAATGCTGAAGTCCCTACTTTACGTTCTACGGCAGGTCCAACCACAAAAGGACCGATGCCCAAAGCGAGTTCACTTAACTTAATAGCTGCAGATTCATGCGCTATGGCGTAATCTCCTGCCGATGCTATGCCTACACCGCCTCCTACAGTTTTTCCTTGTATACGAACGATAATAAGCTTTGGGCACTGGCGCATGGCATTGAGCACCAATGCAAATCCCATAAAGAAATGCTTGCCTTCTTCATAATTGTCAATGGCAATAAGCTCATCAAAAGAAGCCCCCGCACAAAAAGCGCCATCGCCACGACTTTTTAATACTAGCACATGTGCATCGGGATTTTTGCCCATATCGGTTATTGTATCAGCTAAGTCTCTTAGCATTTGTCCAGGCAGGGAGTTTCCCTTGGGATGATAAAATTCAATGGTTCCAATGTTGTTTTTGATCGATGTTGCAATTTCTCCGTTTTCAGGCATGTTAATGTGTTTTTATGCCGCAGATATGCGGCATCTTGGATTAATTAATTCGATTAAATCTACGTCCCATTAATCTTCCTCTTCTTCAAAAATATCCATGTCCAAGACTTCACGACGTTTGATAAGGGTCAGGATCGTATACTCTGCTACCAGTTCCTCATCCTGATTCGTGACTTCTACATCCCAGTAAATGATGCCAAATGGAAACTTATCTTTAGCTTTTTTCTGCCGAACTTTTTTACTCTTAACAATAAGTTTGGCCTGAATAGTATCACCGGGTGCAACAGGAGCCACAAACCGGAGGTTTTCCAATCCGTAATTAAGAATAACCGGTCCTTCATCGGGATGGACAAACAACCCGGCTGCACGGGAAAGTACAAAATAGCCGTGTGCCACAATTTCACCAAAGAGCGATCGCTCAGCAGCGTCCGGATCAGTATGCGCATAGAATTCATCACCGGATAAATCAGCAAATCGCTCGATATCTTCTTCAGTTACTGTATGAGTATCAGTGGTACGAGCTTCCCCCACTTCGAGATCTTCAAAATATTGTTGAAAGGGATGTACATCGGCTTCTTTGGTTTCTGCACCTTTAATATATTGATTGGTGATATTGGTAAGGGTAGTGGGGGACCCCTGAAGAGCCACACGTTGCATATTATGAATGACCGCTCGTGCTCCGCCCAGCTCTTCGCCACCGCCTGCATGACCCGGACCACCGTGGACCATGTGGGGCATCGGGGAGCCGTGTCCTGTAGATTCTTTAGCACAATCGCGGTTAACCACCATGAATCGTCCGTGATAGGGAGCGCATCCTAGCGTGATCTCGCGGGCGATATTATCATCCGCCGTAAACAGCGAGCCCACCAAAGAGCCATCAGCTTTATTAGCCAGATCGATGGCTTCTTTGTTAGACTCATAAGGCATTAAAGTTGTCATCGGACCAAAAGCTTCAACTTTATGTACTTCATCAACTTCCATTGGTCTGTGGCAAAGTAGTACTTTGGGGCTAGTGAAAGCACCTTTCTTAGTTCCATTTCCACTGCTGTACACCGTCTCAGTAGTTTCTAACAAGGAAGTAACCTGTTCCTCAAAGCGATCAGCCTGAGTAATGCTGGCTAACGGTCCCATCTTCGTTTCCTTTTGTCCGGGATCACCGACAAGAGTCTTATCTAGTCGTTCTCTTAATGCTTCCACTACATCTTCAATGCGTTTTTTGGGTACAATTGTCCGGCGAATGGCTGTACATTTTTGTCCCGTTTTTACCGTCATTTCCTCGGCAACCTCGTCTACAAAAAGGTCAAACTCGTCCATGGCCGGAGTGACATCAGCACCAAGAATTGAACAATTCAGTGAATCAGTCTCAAGGTTAAAACGAACGTTGTTGGCTATGATATTGGGATGCGATTTCAGCTTTTGTCCCGTTGCGGCCGATCCAGTAAATGATACAGAATCTTGGCTGTTAAGATGTTCGAGCAGGTCACCGGGCACATCAGCGGCAATAAACTGGATGGCCCCTTCGGGCAGTAACTGCGACTCGATCATATCTTTAAAAACCTTGTAGGCTAAATATGAGCCTGTGGGTGAAGGTTTGATGATCGCGGGCATTCCAGAAATAATGCACGGAGCCAGTTTTTCAAGCATCCCCCAAACCGGAAAGTTAAAGGCATTAATATGTACCGCCACACCGTGGCGCGGAACGCAGATATGCTGTCCCACAAAGGTTCCTTCTCGCGATAACCGTTCGTGGCTGCCTTCGACATGATAAGGCAGATCGGAAAGTTCGATGCGCGACTTACTAGATAGTGTAAACATACTGCCGATACCACCTTCAATATCGATCCATGAATCTTGTCTCGTAGCACCGGTATGTGTCGATAGTTCGTAATACTCCTCCTTTCGTTCCAAGAGGTGTTGGGCCAAAAATTTAATTTTAAATGCCCGTTCATGGATGGACATTGATCGAAGTTGTGGGCCTGCTTTTTGTCGGGCGTATTCGCACATTCCTTTGTAGTCGAGATCTGCTTCAACCAATTGGGCAACAGGAGCCCCGGTTACAGCACTGATAAGATTCGTTTCCTTTCCATCCTCAATCCATTGACCTTCGGAATAGCTTTGTACTTTCATTTTCTTTCTCACCTTTTGTTAAAATTGCCATCTCGACCAGCTGGAGAGCTCTTTATGTTATTTATAAAAAAGATTTCTTGCTTACGCTCGAAATGACGAAAATTAAATATGGGTTTCAGGCTTCTGAATTCTTAGCCTTTCCCCACGTTTCGTATTTCTTTGATTGACTCGGTCGATCTTTTGGCTCTTTCCGCAGCGGTTCGCACACTTTGAGCGAATCGTGAAGTTGACCTGGTAACTGTTGATATAACTCTGTACCTTTTGTTTTCCATTGAATCATTTCATCGGAGACATCTTTAACAATTTTGGCTGGATTTCCGACCACTAGCTTCCGCTCTGGAATTTCCATCCCTTCCTTTAAAAAAGACATGGCTCCGACAATACATTCATCCCCCAACTCCACATTATCCATCACTACAGAATTCATCCCGACTAGGCAATTACGACCGATGTGACCACCGTGAATGATGGCACCATGCCCGATATGAGCACTTTCTTCGAGTATTACTGTTACACCCGGAAACATGTGTATCGTACAATTTTCTTGCACATTGCATCCATCTTTGATCACAATTTTTCCCCAGTCACCGCGGATTGCTGCTCCCGGGGCTATATAGACATCTTTGCCGATAATCACATTGCCCGTAACAGCAGCCTGTGGGTGAACATATGCACTTTCATCTACAACCGGTTCATATCCTTCGAATTCATATATTGCCATAACACAATGTTCCTATTTATCACTTAGACAATAAGATCACTAAGAAAATAATTATGCCTAGTGTTCTAAGTGACTTGGTAGTTATAAAAACTATGCTTTTTCCAAGATGACAGCCATTCCTTGTCCCACACCTACGCAGAGCGTGCAAAGCGCATATTGTTCATCCTGCTCGTGTAATTCAATGGATGCTGTTTGCAACAACCGCGCTCCTGACATTCCCAGAGGATGGCCGAGGGCTATCGCTCCTCCATTCGGATTTACGCGCGGATCATCATCTTCGATACCCAGCTCACGCATTACTGCCAGACTCTGTGCCGCAAAAGCTTCGTTCAATTCGATAATACCCATATCATCTATGGTTAGGGAAGTTCGGCTTAATACTTTTTTAGTAGCACCAACCGGCCCCATTCCCATAATGCGTGGTTCTACACCAACCACTGCAGAAGCGACAATGCGAGCCATCGGCTCAAGATCGAAATTTTTAATAGCGGAGTCGCCGGCCATTAGCATTGCACAAGATCCGTCATTTATACCGCTGGCATTTCCCGGAGTTACGGTTCCACCATCTCGAAAAACGGCCGGTAACTTACCTAGAACTTCTACTGTAGTTTCGGGACGGATAAACTCATCCTCATCAAATATTTCAGGATCACTTTTTTTCTGTGGGATTTCAACGGGCATAATCTCCTTGGCCATACGCCCACTTTTAGTGGCCTGGGCTGCTTTCTGTTGCGACCATGCCGCAAATTTATCTTGATCCTCGCGTTTTACATCGAATTTCTCTACGATATTTTCAGCCGTTTGGCCCATTGCCTCACTGCCGTACTGCTCATCCATTTCAGGATTTACAAAACGCCACCCAAAAGTAGTATCATGCATTTCAGTGGCTCCGGAATAAGGTGCCTCCCCTTTACCTAAGACAATCGGCCCGCGCGTCATATGTTCCATTCCACCCGTGACAAATAAGTCACCTTCGCCCACTTTAATAGATTTATAGGCCATCACTGCACTACTCATTCCGGACGCGCAGAGTCGATTGACCGTTTCTCCAGGTACCGATACTGGAAGTCCCGCGAGCAGCGCTGCCATACGAGCGACATTGCGATTATCTTCGCCTGCCTGATTAGCACATCCAAAGATCACATCTTCTATCTGTTCAGCATCGATGTTTGAATTTCGATTCATCAATTCTTCTATTGTCAGTGCTGCCAAATCATCCGCCCGGATGGGAGACAGGGCTCCACGATATTTACCGATGGGGGTTCGAATGGCATCAATAATGTAAGCTTCAGACATAAATTAGTAGTGAGTTGTAAGTTTCGAGCAGCAAGGGGTCATATTTTTTCTGATCCTCTTATTACTCAAAACTAAGTTCTAATTATTTTCCTTAAAATGATATTCCTGGGTTCTGAAAACGGTTCCGCGAAATAGGCCGATTTGTTCATCATCCTGATTTGTAATGCTGATGTTATAGACGCCGATGCGTCGGCCAATGCTAAGTTCTTCAGTTTCTGCAGACAGCGTATCACCGGGAACAACTTTTTTCATGAATGAGATATTGTTCTCCATTGCCACGGCTATTCTGCCATAGCTATTAGAGGCAAAAGCCAAGGCACTATCGGCGAGTGAAAAAGCAATTCCGCCATGTGAAACCTTGAATCCATTAACCATCTCTTCTCGGATTGTCATTTCCAGTTTTGCATAACCGGGTTTTATATTAACAACATCAATACCCAGCCATTGGCTAAAGGCATCATCCGTCATCATTTTGTTAACAACTTTTTCAGCAAGTTTTTGTTTTTCCATAGGCCGCGGATTTACACAAATTGACACGGATTAAATC